>NZ_JOGH01000024.1:0-107969 GCF_000721345.1 Kitasatospora sp. NRRL B-11411
GCCGCCGACCGCCCCCGCCGCAGACACCGCCGGCCCCCCGGCCCGCGGCCGCCCCGCCCGGGCCTTCCCCGGCGGGGCGGAGCCGCCGCCGGGGGCCCGCTCCGACAGCGGCCCGACCCCCCTGCACCCCAGCCGCCGCACCGAGGGCGGCAGCCTGCTGGACGTGGTGCGGGTGGCCATCGTCATCCTGGACACCTCGGGCCGGGTGGTGCTGTGGAGCCCGGCCGCCGAGGAGATGCTCGGCTGGCCCAGCGAGGTGCTGGTCGGCCGCGCCGTCGACGAACTGATCCCGGACCCGGACCAGGCGCAGCGCACCCGCTCCGCCCTCCAGGAGACGCTGCGCCGCGGCTCCTGGCACGGCTTCACCGAGATCGCCGACCGGGACGGCCTGCCGGTCGAGGTGGAGGCCCGGCTCTCGCTGCTGGTCGACGGCGACGGCGCCCCGTACGTGCAGGCCGCGCTCACCGAGGCCGCCGCGCTGCGCGCCGTCGAGCGCGACCTCGCGGTCCGCGACGCGCTGTTCGAGCAGTCCCCGCTGGGCATCGCGGTGCTCGACACCGACCTGCGCTACACCGCCGTCAACCGCACCCTGGCCGACATGAACGGCCTGCCCGCCGAGGAGCACATCGGCCGCACCACCGGCGAGACGCTGCCCGAGCGCTCCGCCGACGAGATCACCGCCGTCCAGCGCCAGGTGCTGGCCACCGGCGAGCCGGTCATCGACGTCACGCTGGCCTCCCCGGCCACCGCCGGCTCCGGGTACCGGTCGATCTCCTACAGCCGGATGACCGACCGCTCCGGCCGGGTGCTGGGCATCTCCGGCACCGTCATGGACGTCACCGAGCGCTACCGGGCGGTCGCCAAGGTCGAGGGCGCCCGGCGGCGGCTGTCGCTGCTCAACGAGTTCGGCTCCCGGGTCGGCGACCTGCTGGACGCCTCGATGATCGCCCAGGAGCTGGCCGGCGCGGTGGTCCCCCGGCTCGCCGACTATGCCGGGGTGATCCTGCTGCAGGCCGTCGCGCACGGTGACGACCTGCCCCGGCACGGCCACGACCGGCACACCTCGCTGCTGCAGCTCGGCGTCGCCGCGATCCAGCACAGCCCCGCGGTGGAGACCATGCTGCGGCACGGCGCCCGGATCACCTTCGAGGAGGACTCGGTCTTCGGCCGGGTGCTGCGCAGCGGCGTCCCCGAGATGCTCTCCGGCGGCAACGGGCCCGAGGAGCTGTCCTTCCCCGGCGACCCCAAGGTCGAAGCCGCCCGCGAGCTCGGCGTGCACTCCCGGCTGGTGGTCCCGCTGCGGGCCCGCGGCATCGTGATCGGCCTGCTGGTGGTCAGCCGGGCCGGCTACCGCGAGGGCTTCGACCGCGACGACCTGGCCTTCACCGTCGAGCTCGCCGACCGGGCCGGCAGCTCGCTGGACAACGCCCGGCTGTACGCCCGCGAGCGCACCGCCGCGCTCACCCTGCAGCGCACCCTGCTGCCCCAGCAGGTCCCGCAGCCGCCCGGCGTCGAGGTCGCCTACCGGTACGTGCCCGGCTCCAGCGGTACCGAGGTCGGCGGCGACTGGTTCGACGTCATCCCGCTGCCCGGCGAGCGCACCGCCCTGGTGGTCGGCGACGTGATGGGCCACGGCCTGCGGGCCGCCGCCACGATGGGACGGCTGCGCACCGCGGTCCGGGTGCTGGCCGCCCTCGACCTGCCCCCCGAGGTGGTCCTGCGGCACGTCCACGAGCTCGCCGACGACCTCGCCCAGGGCCCCGACGAGGCCCTGCTCGCCACCTGCGTCTACGCGGTCTTCGACCCCGCCCGGCGCAGCCTGACCGTCACCAAGGCCGGCCACATCCCGCCGGTCCTGGTGGTGCCCGGCGCCGGCGCCGAGCCGGCCCGCTCCGGCGGCCCGCTGCCCGGCGGCGCCGGCCGGGTCCTCGACCTGCCCTCCGGCGCGCCGCTCGGCGTCGGCGGGGTGCCGTTCGAGTCCGTCGAACTGCGGATCCCGGACGGCAGCCTGCTCGCCCTGTGCACCGACGGGCTGGTGGAGTCCCGGGACAAGGACCTGGACGTGGGACTGGGGAGGTTGATCAGCGTGCTCGAACAGCCGTACGCCTCGATCCAGCAGGCGTGCGAGGCCGTCCTCGGCACCATGGAGCAGGGCCGCGAGCCCGACGACGTCGCCCTGCTGCTGGCCCGGCTCGGCGAGGGCCGGGCCGAGGAGCCCACCGCCGGCTGGACGCTGCCCGCCGAGCCGACCGCCGTCTCCCGGGCCCGCCGGCTGGTCCGCGGCACCCTGGCGGACTGGGGCGCCGAGGAGCTCACCGACACCGCCGAACTGCTGGTCAGCGAGCTCGTCACCAACGCCGTCCGGTACGCCAGCGCCCCGATCGGCGTCCGGCTCACCCTCGGCGACCTGCTGCTGGTGGAGATCTCCGACCCGCTGCCCGACCCGCCCCGGGAGCGCCACGCCGGGGCCGGCGACGAGGGTGGGCGCGGCCTCGAACTGGTCCGCCGGCTCGCCCTGCGCTGGGGCACCAGGGCCGAAGGGCTGGGCAAGGTCGTCTGGTTCGAGCTGTCGAACACCGGGGTTCAACCACCCGATTCGATGTTGTGACGTTGAAGGGCGTGTGCGCCCACGCCCGGATGATGAATACTCGGACAGCGAATACTCGGTCTTCTCGACACCGGATGGGCGCGGGTTGGAGGGGTCGGTCCGTTGAACAGCTTCCCGGCACGGAACGTGACGCACGGCAGCGGCAGTCATGCCGCGGTGCCGGAGCAGCCGGGTGCCCCGACGACCCCCGTCCCGCTGCCGCTCGGCTGGGGACAGGGCACCTCGGGCACCATCTACGACTACATCCGGGTGGCGACCTTCGCCATCGGCCCGGACGGCCGGATCGCGCAGTGGAGCGACCGGGCCGCCGAGTTCTTCGGCGTCCCCGCCGCCGAGGCGGTCGGCGCCGACCCGATCACCGCGTTCATCCCGCGCGAGATGTGGCAGCGCGGCCGGGCCCGGCTGGAACGCATCCTGTCCGGCGAGGAGTGGGTCGGCACCGCCCCCTACCGGGACCAGGCCGGCGCCGAGAGCCTCGCCGAGGTCTACGCGATGCCCGCCAGCGCCGACGGCTCCGCGACCTGCCTGGCCGTCGACCTCGGCCGGCTGCGCGCCATCGAGACCGACCTGGCCGCCTCCGAGGCCGTCATCGGCCAGACCCCCACCGGGTTCTTCCTGTTCGACACCGACCTCAAGCTGCAGCGGGTCAACGCCGCCTTCGCGGCCGGCGTCGGCCGCAGCCCCGCCGCCCTCCAGGGCCTCGCCCCCGGCGACGTGTTCCGCCCCTCCGACGCGGACCGGCTGCTGCTCGCCCTGCGCAAGGTCCTCACCGGCCAGGAGCCCGTCCTCGACCTGCGGCTGTCCGGCCCGGTCCGGGCCGCTCGCCCCAGCGCCGGCCGCGACGAGGACCAGCGCACCTGGGCCGTCTCGCTGTACCGGCTCACCGCCGCCGGCGGCCGCCCGATCGGCGTGGCCGGCCAGGTCCAGGACGTCACCAGCCGGCACATCGCCGAACGCGAGGCGGCCGGCGTGCGCCGCAGCCTCGCCCTGCTGAACGAGGCGTCCACCCACATCGGCTCCACCCTCGACCTGGAGACCACCGCCAAGGAACTGCTCGACGTGATCGTCCCGCAGTTCTGCGACGTCGCCACCGTCGACCTGTACACCGCGCTGCTCACCGGCGACTCCGCCCCGCTCACCGCCAACCCGGAGAGCGGCGAACTGCGCCGGGTCGCCGTCTCCAGCGTGGTCGGCAACGCCCCGTCCGTGCTCGGCAGCGAGCGGGCCGGCGGCGTCCGGGTCGCCGAGGCCGGCGGCACGCTCTGCTACCCGCCGCGCTCCCCGCACGCCCGCGCCCTGCGCACCGGCCGCAGCGTCGTCCCGCAGCCCGGGCCCGACCCGCTGCTGCGCTCCACCCTGGTGGTGCCGCTGGTCGCCCGCGACCAGGTGTTCGGCCTGGTCCAGCTCTCCCGGGCGATCGGCAGCGAGCCGTTCGACGCCCGCGAGGTCGCGATCGCCGAGGAACTCGTCGCCCGCGCCGCGGTCTGCGTCGACAACGCCCGGCTCTACCGCCGCGAGCACGAGCGCGCGCTGATCCTCCAGCGCAGCCTGCTGCCCCCCGGCAACCCGGCCGCCTCCGGCCTGGAGATCGCCCGCCGCTACCTGCCCAGCAACAACAACACCGAGGTCGGCGGCGACTGGTTCGACGTCATCCCGCTGCCCGGCAGCCGCACCGCCCTGGTGATCGGCGACGTGATGGGCCGCGGCCTGCGCGCCGCCGTCGCGATGGGCCAACTACGCACCGCCGTCCGCACCCTGGCGATGCTCGACCTCGACCCCGAAGAGGTGCTCTCCGCCCTCGACGAGATCGCCCGCGGCCTCGGCAACGACGAGGACCCGGACCGCTCCAGCGCCGAGGTCTACCTCGCCACCTGCGTCTACGCCGTCTACGACGCCGTCAAGCAGCGCTGCACCTTCGCCAACGCCGGCCACCTCCCGCCGGTCCTGCTCGCCCCCGGCCAGGGCGCCCGCACCATCACCGTGCCGCCCGGCCTGCCGCTCGGCGTCGGCGGCGAGCCGTTCGAGGAGGTCACCGTCGACCTGCCGGAGGGCGCCGTGCTGGCCCTCTACACCGACGGCCTGGTGGAGTCCCGCAAGCACCAGCTCGACGAGGGCATCGACGCCTTCCGGGCCGCCCTGGAGGCCGGCTCCGAGCGGATCGAGGAACTCTGCGACCAGGTGCTGGACGAGCTCAACCCGCACCACGGCGAGGACGACATCGCCCTGCTGATGGCCAAGGTCAAGGGCCTGCCCAAGGGCTCGGTCGGCGACTGGCGGTTCCCCTCCGAGCCGACCTCGGTCGCCAAGGCCCGCGAGGCCGCCTGCGGCTGGCTGCTGGAACGCGGCCTGGACGAGCTGGTCGACACCTCGGAACTGCTGGTCAGCGAGCTGGTCACCAACGCGCTGCGGCACGGCCGCGGCGAGATCCGGCTGCGCCTGCTGCGCGACAAGACCATGGTCTGCGAGGTCTGGGACGACGCCTACGCCCAGCCCCGCCAGCGCCGCGCCCAGGAGACCGACGAGGGCGGCCGCGGCCTGCAGCTCGTCTCGCTGCTGGCCGAGCGCTGGGGCAGCCGCCGCACCCCCAAGGGCAAGATCGTCTGGTTCGAACTGGCCCTCTGACCCGCCCGGCGGCGGCCCGGCGACGGCCGCCGCCACCGCGGTGCGTACCGGAAGCACCGCCGCCGGAAGGTGATCTCCACCGCTCCGCGGCCGCCCGTTTCGGCTCCATTGGGCCGTTCCCCGTACGATGGGGAGAAGCCGGGGCATGTGCCGTGCCCGGTGGGTGGACCGGTGAATGCTGACGCGGGCCGGGCACCGTGACCCACGATTCCGGGAGAATCAGCGCCGCATGCCCACGCGCAACGACATCCGCAACGTCGCCATCGTCGCCCACGTCGACCACGGCAAGACCACCCTGGTCGACGCCATGCTGAAGCAGGCCGGCGCCTTCGCCGCCCACCAGCACCTCGACGACCGGATGATGGACTCGAACGACCTCGAGCGCGAGAAGGGCATCACCATTCTCGCCAAGAACACCGCGGTCAAGTACCACCCCAAGGACGGTGGCGCGCCGATCACCATCAACATCATCGACACCCCCGGCCACGCCGACTTCGGCGGCGAGGTCGAGCGCGGCCTGTCGATGGTGGACGCGGTCGTCCTGCTGGTCGACGCCTCCGAGGGCCCGCTGCCGCAGACCCGCTTCGTGCTGCGCAAGGCGCTCACCGCCCGGCTGCCCGTCATCCTGTGCATCAACAAGACCGACCGCCCGGACGCCCGGATCGACGAGGTCATCAACGAGACCTACGACCTGTTCCTGGACCTGGACGCGGACGAGGACCAGATCGAGTTCCCGATCGTCTACGCCTGCGCCCGCGACGGCGTGGCCTCGCTGACCAAGCCGGAGAACGGCACCGTGCCGGCCGACTCCGACAACCTGGAGCCGTTCTTCTCCACCATCCTGGAGCACGTCCCGGCCCCGACCTACGACGCCGACGCCCCGCTGCAGGCGCACGTCACCAACCTGGACGCCGACAACTTCCTCGGCCGCATCGCCCTCCTCCGGGTCGAGCAGGGCGAGCTGCGCAAGGGCCAGACGGTGGCCTGGATCAAGCGGGACGGCTCGATCCAGAACGTCCGGATCTCCGAGCTGCTGATGACCGAGGCGCTCACCCGCAAGCCCGCCGAGGTGGCCGGCCCCGGTGACATCTGCGCCGTCGCCGGCATCGGCGACATCATGATCGGCGAGACCCTCGCCGACACCGAGAACCCGATCGCGCTGCCGCTGATCACCGTCGACGAGCCCGCCATCTCGATGACCATCGGCACCAACACCTCGCCGCTGGTCGGCAAGGGCGGCTCCGGCAAGGGCGCCGACGCCAAGTCCGGCGCCAAGGTGGACCGCAAGGTGACGGCCCGTCAGGTGAAGGACCGCCTGGACCGCGAGCTGATCGGCAACGTGTCGCTGCGCGTGCTGGACACCGAGCGCCCGGACGCCTGGGAGGTGCAGGGCCGCGGCGAGCTGGCGCTGGCCATCCTGATCGAGACCATGCGCCGCGAGGGCTTCGAGCTGACCGTCGGCAAGCCGCAGGTGGTCACCCGCGAGGTCAACGGCAAGACCCACGAGCCGGTCGAGCGCCTCACCGTGGACGTCCCCGAGGAGCACATGGGCGCCGTCACGCAGCTCATGGGCATCCGCAAGGGCCGGATGGACAACATGTCCAACCACGGCTCGGGCTGGGTCCGGATGGAGTTCGTGGTGCCGTCCCGCGGCCTGATCGGCTTCCGCACCGAGTTCCTCACCAACACCCGCGGCACCGGCATCGCGCACTCGATCCACGAGGGCTACGAGCCGTGGTTCGGCACCCTGACCACCCGCAACAACGGCTCCCTGGTCGCCGACCGCTCCGGCGTGGTCACCGCCTTCGCGATGACCAACCTGCAGGAGCGCGGCGTGCTGTTCACCGACCCCGGCACCGAGGTGTACGAGGGCATGATCGTCGGCGAGAACTCCCGCTCCGACGACATGGACGTGAACATCACCAAGGAGAAGAAGCTCACCAACATGCGCTCCTCCAACGCGGACGTGGCCGAGTCCATCGTGCCGCCGCGCAAGCTCTCGCTGGAGCAGTCGCTGGAGTTCTGCCGCGAGGACGAGTGCATCGAGGTGACCCCGGAGACCGTGCGCATCCGCAAGGTCGTCCTGGACGCCAAGGAGCGCGGCCGCACCGCCTCGCGCGCCAAGAAGGGCTGACACCCGCCCGGTTCCACCCCGTTCGGCCGACCGGCCGGCGTCCTCGCGGACGCCGGCCGGTCGCGTTTTCGGTGACGCTCCGTCATGGATCTCCGGACGCGGGGCGTTCGTTAATCGGACGTCACTGATCGTCATCCGTGACAACTGTCCGTTTCGCCCGTGTCTGACTATGTCTGCAATGTCCGTTTTCCGGGATTCATCCGTCGTTCATGTGACCAAATTGAAATCCGTATTGGTCATTTCCGTATCCGTGAGTGACCGATAGTGGGTGCAGTCGAGCTCGGGTCGAGGCTCCTGCGCAGGGGTGCGCGCCAGGCCGCGAGCGATCTGCAACACGATTTCAGGAGGCACACCCATGCGCGGTGCCAGCCAGGCCAAGTGGGTTGTCGCAGCCGTCGCGGTCGCCCTCGCCGCTACCGCTTGCGGCAGCTCTTCGGGCAGCTCCAGCACCGGGGCGTCCAACGCCCAGGGCACGTTCAGCTACCAGAGCACCGAGCCGCAGAACCCGCTCCAGCCGGCGAACGCCATGGAGGTCGGCGGCGGCCGCGTGATCAAGACCCTGTTCAAGGGCCTGGTGGACTACGACCCCAGCAACGGCCAGCTGCGCAACCAGGTCGCCGACAAGATCGAGACCACCGACGCGCAGAACTACACCGTCACCCTGAAGTCGGGCTGGACCTTCCACGACGGCACCCCGGTGACCGCCAAGTCCTTCGTGGACGCCTGGAACTGGTCCGCCAACGTCAAGAACAACCAGATCAACTCCGACTGGTTCTCCGACATCCAGGGCTACACGGACGTCCACCCGGACGCGGGCGACCCCACCGCCGCCACCATGTCCGGCCTCAAGGTCGTCGACGACACCCACTTCACCATCGCGCTGACCGGCCCGGTCTCGTACTTCGAGTACAAGCTCGGCTACACCGCCTTCTCGCCGCTGCCCGAGGTCTTCTTCACCGACCCGGCCAAGTACGGCCAGTCGCCGATCGGCAACGGCCCCTACAAGTTCGTCTCGTGGGAGCACAACAAGGCGATCACCGTCGCCGCCTACGACAAGTACGCGGGCGTCGACAAGCCGAAGAACGGCGGCATCGTCTTCAAGAACTACGCGCAGGCCGACGCCGCGTACAAGGACCTGATCTCGGACAACCTGGACGTGCTGGACCAGGTCGACCCGACCGACCTGTCCTCGTACAAGAACGACCTGGGCGACCGCGCCGTCGACCAGGCCCAGGGCGCCATCCAGTCGATCTCCTTCTCGCTGTACGCGGCCGACTGGAAGCCGGAGAACCTGGCGAAGGTCCGCCAGGGCCTGTCGATGGCGATCGACCGCGACACCATCACCAAGACGGTGCTCAACGGCTCCCGCCAGCCCGCCAACTCCTGGGTCGCCCCGGGCGCGATGGGCTACAAGGACAACACCTGCGGCGAGTACTGCTCGTACAACCCGGAGAAGGCCAAGCAGCTGATCACCGAGGGCGGCGGCGTCCCCGGCAACAAGATCACCGTCCTGTACAACGCCGACGGCGGCCACAAGGAGTGGGTGGACGCGGTCTGCAACTCCATCCGCCAGGCCACCGGCGTGGAGTGCACCGGCGACGCCAAGCCGGACTTCAAGTCCTCCCGCGACCTGATCAAGAACAAGAAGGTCGACGGCCTGATGCGCACCGGCTGGGTGCAGGACTACCCGCTGAACGCCAACTTCCTGCGCGACGTGTTCGGCACCGGCGCCGCGGCCAACGACGCCGGCTACTCCAGCCCGGAGTTCGACAAGCTGGCCGCCGAGGCGGACAAGGCCACCTCGGTGGAGAAGACCGCCGAGCTGTACCAGCAGGCCGAGGCCCAGCTGGCCAAGGACATGCCGGCCATCCCGCTCTGGTACTACAAGACCACCGCCGGTTACTCGAAGAACGTGCAGAACGTGAAGTACGACTCCTTCGGTGACCCGGTCTTCACCCAGGTCGAGGTCAAGCAGAAGTAAACGAGCCGGCACCGCACGGCTCGAACAGACACGGCCGGTGCCGTGCCCCGCCCCACCGGGCGGCCCGGCACCGGCCGTTGTCACGTCCAGAACTCTGACACCGGGACAGTCAGCCCGTCAGAGCAGTGAATTGGAGGCACGATGGGGCGCTATGTCGCAAGGCGACTGCTCCAGATGATCCCGGTGTTCCTGGGCACGGTCACGATCATCTTCTTCATGACCCGCTGGTTGCCCGGCGACCCCGCGGCAGCGATGTGGGGCGACAAGGCGGCCGACCCGGCCCAGCTCGCCGCGTTCAGGCACCAGATGGGACTCGACGTCTCTATCTGGCGGCAGTACCTCAACTACATGGGGGACCTGTTCACCGGCGACTTCGGCATGACCATGAGCGGTCGCAAGGTCACCGACGTGATCGGCGAGGCGTTCCCGGTCACCATCCGGCTCGCCCTGATGGCCTTCGTCTTCGAGCTGGTCGTCGGCGTCGCCATCGGCCTGCTCGCCGGCCTGCGCCGCGGCAAGGCGTTCGACAAGTCGACGCTGGTGCTGACCCTGCTGCTGATCTCGATCCCCGTTCCGGTGCTCGGCTTCATCTTCCAGAACATCTTCGCGATCCAGCTCGGCTGGGTCACCCCGACGGTGCAGGCGCAGCACATGACCCTGGACCAGCTGATCCTGCCCGCCGTCGTGCTCGGCTCGATCTCGCTCGCGTACGTCGCCCGCCTCACCCGGACCTCCGTCGCGGAGAACCTGAAGGCCGACTACATGCGCACCGCCATCGCCAAGGGCCTGCCCCGGCGCAAGGTGATCGGCACCCACCTGCTGCGCAACTCGATGATCCCGGTGGTCACCTTCCTGGGCACCGACCTGGGCGCCCTGATGGGCGGCGCGATCGTCACCGAGGGCATCTTCAACGTCCAGGGCGTCGGTAACGCGCTGTACCACGCCATCGGCCGCAGCGAGGGCGCGACCGTCTCCGGCTTCGTCGTGGTGCTGGTGCTGGTCTTCCTCTTCGCCAGCCTGCTCGTCGACCTGCTCTACGCGGTCCTGGACCCGAGGATCCGGTATGCCTGACCTGATCGAGAAGAACGCCCCCGCCGGGGACGGAGAGACCCCCGCCGAGCGGGTCGTCGCTCCCGAGGCCGAGCGGGAGAAGCCCCGCAGCCTCGGCCTGGACGCCTGGCACGACCTGCGCAAGCGCCCGGTCTTCATCATCTCCGCGGTGCTGATCGTCCTGCTGGTGCTGTTCGCCATCGCCCCCAGCCTGTTCACCTCGGTGGACCCGCGGGCCGGCGACCTGCGCAACCACTACCTGGCCAAGCCGAACTACCTGCACTTCTTCCAGGCGGACTGGTTCGGCTACGACGGCCAGGGCCGCTCCATCTACGCCCGGATGATCTACGGCGCCCGCGCCTCGGTGGTCGTCGGCATCTGCGTCACCGCCGGCGTCACGCTCCTCGGCGGCCTGCTGGGCATGATCGCCGGCTACTACGGCGGCTGGGTCGACACGATCGTCTCCCGCTTCACCGACATGGTCTTCGGCATCCCGCTGCTGCTCGGCGCCCTGGTCATCCTGAACGCCTTCCACGTCCGCACGGTCTGGTCGGTGGTCTTCGCCCTGGTCATCCTCGGCTGGACGCAGATGACCCGCGTGATGCGCGGCTCGGTGATCACCGTCAAGCAGTCCGACTACGTGACCGCGGCCAAGGCGCTCGGCGCCGGTACCGGCCGGATCATGTTCAAGCACATCCTGCCGAACGCGATCGCCCCGGTGATCGTGGTGGCGACCATCGCCCTGGGCGGCTACATCGCCACCGAGGCCACGCTGAGCTTCCTCGGCATCGGCCTGCAGGACCCGACCATCTCCTGGGGCATCGACATCAACTCGGCCCAGAAGGTCATCCGCCAGGCACCGTTCGCACTGTTCTTCCCGGCCGGCATGCTCAGCGTCACCGTGCTGGCGTTCATCATGCTCGGCGACGCGGTGCGCGACGCCCTCGACCCGAAGCTGCGCTGAGAGAGGCGGCCCGCATCATGACCACCGCACTTGAGAAGACCACCGCTGCCAAGGACCGTCCGGCCCCCGGCACCCCGCTGCTCGAAGTCCGCGACCTGCACGTCGAGTTCAAGACCCGGGACGGCGTCGCCAAGGCCGTCAACGGCGTCAACTACTCGGTCGCGGCCGGCGAGACGCTGGCCGTGCTCGGCGAGTCCGGCTCCGGCAAGTCCGTCACCGCGCAGACCATCATGGGCATCCTCGACATGCCGCCCGGCCGGGTCACCGCGGGGGAGATCCTGTTCCGCGGCCAGGACATGCTGAAGATGTCGGGCGAGGAGCGCCGGAAGATCCGCGGCCGGAAGATCGCCATGATCTTCCAGGACGCGCTGTCCTCGCTCAACCCGGTGCTCTCGGTCGGCTACCAGCTCGGCGAGATGTTCCGCGTGCACGAGGGCGCCTCCAAGAAGGAGGCCAAGGCCAAGGCCATCGAGCTGATGGACCGGGTCCGGATCCCGGCCGCCGCCCAGCGGGTCGGCGACTTCCCGCACCAGTTCTCCGGCGGCATGCGCCAGCGCATCATGATCGCCATGGCGCTGGCCCTGGAGCCGGACCTGATCATCGCGGACGAGCCCACCACCGCTGCGACGTCGCCACCGACCTGTGCCGCACCGAGATCCCCGCCCTGCACCAGGTCACCGACCGGGAGGGTGCGGAGCTCGCCGGGCGCAAGAGCGCCTGCCACCTCTGGAAGGAGACCCTCCATGGCTGAGCCCATCCTGGAGGTCCGCGACCTGGTCAAGCACTACCCGCTGACCCAGGGCATCCTCTTCAAGAAGCAGGTCGGCGCGGTCAAGGCCGTCGACGGCATCTCCTTCACCCTGCACAAGGGCGAGACGCTCGGGATCGTCGGCGAGTCCGGCTGCGGCAAGTCCACGCTGGCCAAGGTCCTGATGAACCTGGAGCGGGCCACCGCCGGCCAGGTCTTCTACAAGGGCGAGGACATCTCCCGGCTCTCCGGCTCCGCGCTCAAGGCGGTGCGCCGCAACATCCAGATGGTCTTCCAGGACCCGTACACCTCGCTGAACCCCCGCATGACGGTGGGCGACATCATCGGCGAGCCGTACGAGATCCACCCCGAGGTCGCGCCCAAGGGCGACCGCCGCAAGGCGGTGCAGGACCTGCTGGACGTGGTCGGCCTGAACCCCGAGTACATCAACCGCTACCCGCACCAGTTCTCCGGCGGCCAGCGCCAGCGCATCGGCATCGCCCGCGGCCTCGCGCTCAAGCCGGAGGTCATCATCTGCGACGAGCCGGTCTCCGCGCTCGACGTGTCGGTGCAGGCCCAGGTGATCAACCTGCTGGAGCAGCTCCAGACGGACTTCGAGCTCTCCTACATGTTCATCGCGCACGACCTCTCGATCGTCCGGCACATCTCGGACCGGGTCGGCGTGATGTACCTCGGCAAGATGGTCGAGATCGGCACCGACCTGGAGATCTACGACCACGCCACCCACCCGTACACCCAGGCGCTGCTCTCCGCGGTGCCGGTGCCGGACCCGGCGGACCGGGAGAAGCGCGAGCGGATCATCCTCTCCGGCGACATCCCCTCCCCGGCCAACCCGCCGTCGGGCTGCCGCTTCCGCACCCGCTGCTGGAAGGCGGAGGAGCGCTGCTCCACCGAGCTCCCGCTGCTGGCCGTCCCCGAGCTGCTGGCCGGCGGCGCCAAGCACGAGTCGGCCTGCCACTTCGCGGCCGAGCGGGAGTCCGCCGCGGCGGCGTGACACCGCCGAGCAGCGCCGAGGGGGCACCGGGAGACACGCCCGGTGCCCCCTCGGCGTTCCTCCCCCGTCCGGCCCTACTGCGGTCGCGTCGCAACTGCACGGCCCTTCTCATGAGGTGAGATGCGTCATACACCCTCGAGGAGGAAGCTCCATGCCTGCAGGCACCCGTGTGCGCTGGGCCGTTGTCAGTGCGACGTCCGTGGCCCTGGTGGCCACGGGCTGTGGCAGCAGCGGCGGCGGTTCCGGCGGCGGCTCGTCCGACACCAGCAAGACCTTCACCTACCAGAGCAGTGAGCCGCAGAACCCGCTGCAGCCGGCCAATGCCAACGAGACCGGTGGCGGACGCATCGTGCAGAACCTGTTCAAGGGCCTGGCCGACTACGACCCGTCCAACGGCAAGCTGCGGATGCAGGTCGCGGACAAGATCGACACCAGCGACTCGCAGACCTACAACGTGACGCTGAAGTCGGGCTGGACCTTCCACGACGGCACGCCAGTGACCGCGAAGAGCTTCGTGGACGCCTGGAACTGGGCGGCCAACACCAACAACAACCAGATCAACAGCTCCTGGTTCTCCGACATCGAGGGCTACAAGGACGTCCACCCGGAGAGCGGCTCGCCGACCGCCGACAAGATGTCCGGCCTGACCGTCCAGGACGACACGCACTTCACGATCAAGCTGAACAACAAGGTCTCGTACTTCCCGTACAAGCTGGGGTACGTGGCCTTCTCGCCGCTGCCGGAGGGCTTCTTCAAGGACCCGGCGGGCTACGGGCAGAAGCCGGTCGGCAACGGGCCGTACGAGTTCGTGAGCTGGGACCACAACTCGCAGGTGGTCACCAAGACGTTCGCCAACTACCAGGGCGTGGACAAGCCGAAGAACGGCGGCGTCGTCTTCAAGATGTACACCACCGCCGAGGCCGCCTACGCGGACCTGCAGTCGAACAACCTGGACGTGATGGACCAGGTGCCGCCGTCGGCGCTGGCGAACTACAAGAACGACCTCGGCGACCGGGCGATCGACGCCCCGCAGGGCGCGATCCAGAACATCGGCTTCACCCTCTACCAGGCCGACTGGCAGGGCCAGGACAAGGCCAAGGTCCGGCAGGGCCTGTCGATGGCGATCGACCGCGACACCATCACCAAGACGGTGCTCCAGGGTTCGCGCAAGCCGGCCACCGCCTGGGTCGCCGAGGGCGTCGAGGGCTACAAGTCCGGTACCTGCGGCGACTTCTGCACCTACAACGCCGACAAGGCGAAGCAGCTGATCGCCGAGGGCGGCGGCGTCCCCGGCAACGCCATCAAGATCACGTACAACGCGGACGGCGGCCACAAGGAGTGGGTGGACGCGGTCTGCAACTCGATCCGGCAGGCGACCGGGGTGAACTGCAGCGGCGACCCGAAGACCGACTTCAAGACCGCCCGCGCGGCGATCACCGGGCACCAGATCAACGGCCTGTTCCGCACCGGCTGGGTGCAGGACTACCCGCTGAACGCCAACTTCCTGGCGGACGTCTACCGCACCGGCGCGGCCTCGAACGACACCGGCTACTCCAGCCCGGAGTTCGACAAGCTCGCCAACGAGGCCGACCAGGCGGCGTCGATCCAGGACACCGCGACCGGCTACCAGAAGGCCGAGGCCCAGCTGGCGATCGACATGCCGGCCATCCCGCTCTGGTACTACCGGACCAACTCCGGCTTCTCCACCAAGGTGCAGAACGTCACGTTCGACTCCTTCGGCAACCCGGCCTGGACCCAGGTCGAGGTCAAGGGCTGACCGTGCCCGGCGCCGGCCCCGTCCTCCCCGCACGGAGGGCGGGGCTCCGGTACTACGTCACCCCTTCGGAGGGAGGGCTCCCATGGGCCGTTACGTGCTACGCCGCGTGCTCCAGATGATCCCGGTGTTCTTCGGGGCCACGCTGCTGATCTTCCTGATGGTGTACAGCCTGCCGGGCGACCCGATCGCCGCGATGTTCGGCGACAAGGCGGCCGACCCGGCACAGGTGGCCAACCTGCAGCACAAGTACTACCTCGACCAGCCGCTGTGGAAGCAGTACCTGCACTACATGAACAACATCTTCCACCTGGACTTCGGCACCAGCTTCACCGGCCGCCCGGTCTCGGAGATCATGGCGGACGCCTTCCCGGTGACCATCCGGCTGGCCCTGGTCGCCTTCTTCTTCGAGATCTTCATCGGCCTGCCGCTGGGCCTGATCGCGGGCCTCTACCGCGGCAGCGTCGCCGACACCCTGGTGCTGCTGCTGACCCTGATCGTCATCTCGATCCCGGTCTTCGTGCTCGGCTACATCGCCCAGACGATCTTCGCCATCAACCTGGGCTGGGTGACGGCGACCGTCCAGGACTCGCGGGACATCAGCCAGTTGATCCTGCCGGGCCTGGTGCTGGCGTCCCTGTCGCTGGCGTACGTGGCCCGGCTCACCCGCACCTCGATCGGCGAGAACCTGCGCGCCGACTACATGCGCACCGCGGTGGCCAAGGGCCTGCCGCGGCACACCATCATCGGGCGGCACCTGCTGCGCAACTCGCTGATCCCGGTGGTGACCTTCCTGGGCACCGACCTGGGAGCGCTGATGGGCGGCGCGATCGTCACCGAGGGCATCTTCAACATCGCCGGCGTCGGCAACGTCCTCTACAAGGCGATCAGCCAGAAGGAAGGACCGACGGTCGTCGGCATCGTCACCGTGCTGGTGCTGGTCTACCTGGTCGCCAGCCTGGTCGTCGACCTGCTGTACGCCGTCCTGGACCCGAGGATCCGCTATGCCTGACCGGAACGGGGACATCCCCGACGACCACGACCCGCTGCGGAACATCCAGCCGACCGACAGCGACCACCTGGACTACGTGGGGCAGCAGGGGATGGCCGTCGAGCAGCAGACGCTGATCGAGCCCGACCCGGCCAAGCGGGAACAGGCCCGCAGCCTGTGGGGCGACGCCTGGCGGGACCTGCGCAAGCGGCCGACCTTCATCATCTCGGCGGTGCTGATCCTGCTGCTGATCGTGATCGCCGTCTTCCCGGGGCTGTTCACCGACACCGACCCCCGGGCCGCCGACCTGACCAACAACTACCTGCGCAAGCCCGACTACACCGACTTCTTCGGGGCCGGCTGGTTCGGCTACGACGGGCAGGGCCGCTCCATCTACGCCCGGGTGCTCTACGGGGCGCGGGCCTCGATCACCGTCGGCATCTGCGTCACCCTGGCGGTGACCGTCCTCGGCGGGCTGACCGGGATGACCGCCGGGTACTTCGGCGGCTGGGTCGACGCGGTGCTCTCCCGGCTCACCGACATCTTCTTCGGCATCCCGCTGCTGCTCGGCGCCCTGGTGCTGCTGAACGCGTTCGCCACCCGCAACGTGTGGTCGGTGGTCATCGCGCTGGCCGTGCTCGGCTGGACGCAGCTGGCCCGCGTGATGCGCGGCTCGGTGATCACCGTCAAGCAGTCCGACTACGTGGTCGCCGGGCGGGCGCTGGGCGCCGGCACCGGGCGGCTGATGTTCCGGCACATCCTGCCGAACGCGATCGCCCCGGTGATCGTGGTGGCGACCATCGCGCTGGGCGGCTACATCACGGCGGAGGCCACGCTGAGCTTCCTCGGCATCGGCCTGCAGGACCCGACCATCTCCTGGGGCGTGGACATCTCGTCCGCGCAGAAGGTGATCCGGCAGGCGCCGTTCGCCCTGTTCTTCCCGGCCGCCGCGCTCTCCGTCACCGTGCTGGCCTTCATCATGCTGGGCGACGCGGTGCGCGACGCCCTCGATCCGAAGCTGCGTTGAGCGAGGGGACAAGGCACATGACCACCGCCGCCGACCAGGCCCGCACGGCCCGCGAGGAACCCTTCACCGGGCCGCTGTTGGACGTGCGGGACCTGCACGTCGAGTTCAAGACCCGGGACGGCGTCGCCAGGGCCGTCAACGGCGTCAACTACACCGTCAGCGCGGGCGAGACGCTCGCCGTGCTGGGCGAGTCGGGCTCCGGCAAGTCCGTCACCGCGCAGGCCATCATGGGCATCCTGGACATGCCGCCGGCCAGCATCCCGCAGGGGGAGATCCTGTTCCGCGGCCGGGACATGCTCAAGATGCCGAAGGACGAGCGCCGGAAGATCCGCGGGCAGAAGATCGCCATGATCTTCCAGGACGCGCTCTCCTCGCTCAACCCGGTGCTCACCGTCGGGTACCAGCTCGGCGAGATGTTCCGCAAGCACCGCGGCGACAACCGCAAGGACGCCAAGGCCAAGGCCATCGAGCTGATGGACCGGGTCCGGATCCCCGCCGCCAAGGAACGGGTCAACGACTACCCGCACCAGTTCTCCGGCGGCATGCGCCAGCGCATCATGATCGCCATGGCGCTGGCCCTGGAGCCGGACCTGATCATCGCGGACGAGCCCACCACCGCCTGCGGATCCCGCCGGGCTGCGCGTTCAACCCGCGCTGCCCGCGGGCCCAGGACATCTGCCGGCAGGAGGTGCCGCCGCTGGCGCAGGTGACCGACGACGGCGGGACGCCGGTGGCCGGGCGGCGCAGCGCGTGCTTCTTCTGGAAGGAGACCCTCCGTGACGGTTAACGGTGCCACTCCGCTCGGGGCGACCACCCCCGAGGAGGTCGCGTTCGCCCAGGACGTGCCGCGCGGCGAACCCATCCTGGAAGTGCGCGACCTGCTCAAGCACTTCCCGCTCACCAAGGGCATCCTGTTCAAGAAGCAGGTCGGCGCGGTCAAGGCCGTCGACGGCGTCTCCTTCGACCTGATGCAGGGCGAGACGCTCGGCATCGTCGGCGAGTCCGGCTGCGGCAAGTCCACGCTCGCCAAGGTGCTGATGAACCTGGAACCCGCCACCGCCGGGTCGGTGAAGTACAAGGGCGAGGAGATCTCGCACCTGAGCGGCTCCGCGCTCAAGGCGGTGCGGCGCAACATCCAGATGGTCTTCCAGGACCCGTACACCTCGCTGAACCCCCGCATGACGGTGGGCGACATCATCGGAGAGCCGTACGAGATCCACCCCGAGGTGGCGCCCAAGGGCGACCGCCGCAAGGCGGTCCAGGACCTGCTGGACGTGGTCGGGCTGAACCCGGAGTACATCAACCGGTACCCGCACCAGTTCTCCGGCGGCCAGCGCCAGCGCATCGGCATCGCCCGCGGCCTCGCGCTCAAGCCGGAGATCATCATCTGCGACGAGCCGGTCTCGGCACTGGACGTGTCGGTGCAGGCGCAGGTGATCAACCTGCTGGAGCAGCTGCAGAGCGAGTTCAACCTGTCGTACATGTTCATCGCGCACGACCTCTCGATCGTCCGGCACATCTCCGACCGGGTCGGCGTGATGTACCTCGGGCGGATGGTCGAGATCGGCACCGACCTGGAGATCTACGACCACGCCACCCACCCGTACACCCAGGCGCTGCTCTCCGCGGTGCCGGTGCCCGACCCGAGCGCGCGGGAGCACCGGGACCGGATCGTGCTGACCGGCGACGTGCCCTCCCCGGCCAACCCGCCCTCCGGGTGCCGGTTCCGGACCAGGTGCTGGAAGGCGCAGGAGAAGTGCGCGAAGGAGGACCCGGCGCTGACCGTGCGGGACTGGCTGGAGGGGCGGGCCCGGCACGACTCGGCCTGCCACTTCGCCGGCGAGCGGGAGAACCTGGTCTGAGGCAACGGCGAAGGGCCCCACCGCGGAGCGGTGGGGCCCTTCGCCGTACGCGGCCGGGGGCTCAGACCTCGGCGCGCTGCGCGGGGACGGCCGGCGCGGCCTCCTCGGGGAAGTGGCAGGCCGTCAGGTGGCCGCCGGCGTTGCCGGAGAGCTGGATCAGCGGCGGCTCCTCCACCGAGCACTTCTCCTGCGCCTTCCAGCAGCGGGTGCGGAAGCGGCAGCCCGACGGCGGGTTGACCGGGGAGGGCACGTCGCCGGTCAGGCGGATGCGCTCGCGGTCGTCGTCCGGGTCGGCCTCCGGGACGGCGGACAGCAGCGCGTGGGTGTACGGGTGCCGGGGGGACTCGTACAGCGACTTGCGGTCGGCGATCTCGACGATCTTGCCGAGGTACATCACCGCGACGCGCTGCGAGAAGTGCCGCACCACCGACAGGTCGTGGGCGATGAACAGGAAGGCGATGCCCAGCTCGCGCTGCAGCTCCTGGAGCAGGTTGACCACCTGCGCCTGGATCGACACGTCCAGCGCCGAGACCGGCTCGTCCGCGACGATCAGCTTCGGGCTCAGCGACAGCGCGCGGGCCACGCCGATGCGCTGGCGCTGGCCGCCGGAGAACTCGTGCGGGAAGCGGTTGTAGTGCTCCGGGTTGAGGCCGACCGTCTCCAGCAGCTCCTGCACCCGGCGCTGCACGCCGCCCTTCGGGTTGATGCCGTTGATCTCCATCGGCGCGCCGATGATCGAGCCGACGGTGTGCCGCGGGTTCAGCGAGGAGTACGGGTCCTGGAAGATCATCTGGATCTCGGACCGGATCGGCGCCAGCGCCTTGCGGTCGGCGTGCGTGATGTCCTGGCCGGCGTAGCGGATCTCGCCGCCGGTCGGCTCCAGCAGCCGGGTCACCAGGCGGCCGGTGGTCGACTTGCCGCAGCCGGACTCGCCGACCAGGCCCACCGACTCGCCGGGGAAGACGTCCAGGTCCAGGCCGTCCACCGCGTGCACCGCGCCGACCTGGCGCTTGAACAGGAAGCCGTCCATCACCGGGAAGTGCTTCTGCAGGCCCTTGAGCGACAGCAGCGGGTCGCCGGGGGCGACGGCGGCCGGGGAGGCCGGCTTGAGGGTCAGTTCGTTGCTCATGGTGTCCCTCTCAGCCGAGCCGGGGCTTGATCTGGTCGATGAAGATGTCCTGCCGCTGCGCCGCGTTCAGGTGGCAGGCGGCGGCGTGCCCGGTGGCCGGGGAGAGCGCCGGGCGCTCCGAGGTGCAGCCGCCGCCGATGACCTGCTCGCGGTAGTCGCAGCGCGGGTTGAACGGGCAGCCGGACGGCAGGTTGATCAGGCTCGGCGGGGTGCCGCGGACCGGCCGCAGCGGCACGTCCACGTCGCCGGTCAGGCTCGGCATCGAGGCCAGCAGGCCCCATGTGTACGGGTGCTGAGGGGCCTTCAGCACCTCGCGGACGGTGCCGCGCTCCACGGCCCGGCCCGCGTACATCACCATGATGTCCTGGGCGGTCCGGGCGACCACGCCCAGGTCGTGGGTGATCAGGATGATCGCGGTGCCCATCTCCTGCTGGAGGTCCTTGAGCAGGTCCAGGATCTGGGCCTGCACGGTGACGTCCAGCGCGGTGGTCGGCTCGTCCGCGATGACCAGCTTCGGGTCGCAGACCAGCGACATGGCGATCATCGCGCGCTGGCGCATGCCGCCGGAGAACTGGTGCGGGTAGTCGTCGACCCGCAGGGTGGGCTGCGGGATGCCGACCTTGGTCAGCATCTCGATCGCCCGGTCCCGGGCCTCCTGCTTGGAGGCGCCGGTGTGCTTGCGGAAGGTCTCGCCGATCTGCTTGCCGATGGTGTGGAACGGCGACAGCGCGGTCAGCGGGTCCTGGAAGATCATCGACATCTTCTTGCCGCGGAGCTTCTCCAGCTCGCGGTTCGAGGTGCCGATCAGCTCCTGGCCGTCCAGCTTGATCGAGCCGGTGATCTCGGTCCGGTCCGGGTTGTGCAGGCCCAGCACGGCCAGGTTGGTCACCGACTTGCCGGAGCCGGACTCGCCGACGATGCCGAGCGTGGAGCCCGGGGCGACGTCGAAGGAGAGGTTGTCCACGGCCCGGACCACGCCGTCCTCGGTGCTGAAGCGGACCGAGAGGTCGCGGACTGAGAGGAACGGCGTGCCGCCGCTGCCGGCGGATGCCTCCTCGGGCTTGGCCAGGGTGGTCATGGACTGGGCTCCTCGGTGCGGTACGTGAGGTCGGGACTGCTGCTGGTCGGCCGGGGTGTGGCCGTCAGGCCAGGCGGATGCGCGGGTCGATCAGGGCGTAGGCGGCGTCGACGATGATGTTGAAGAAGACGATCAGGGTGGCGGCCACCACGGTGACGCCGACCAGCAGCGACAGGTCGGAGTCGTTGAAGGACTGGATCGCCAGCTGGCCCAGGCCGTGCAGGCTGAAGGTCGTCTCGGTGATGATGGCGCCGCCGAGCAGCACGCCCAGGTCGATGCCGAAGACGGTGACGATGGTGCCCATCGCGCCGCGCCAGGCGTAGCGCATGAAGACCGAGGTGCCGGACATGCCCTTGGCCCGGGCGGTCCGCACGTAGTCCTCGGACAGCTGCTCGACCATCGAGGAGCGGGTCATGCGGGTGTAGTTGGCGGTCCAGATCAGCGACAGCACGATCCACGGCACCAGCAGGCCGCCGGCCCAGCCGATCGGGTCCTTGGTGAACGGGACGTAGGTCGGCAGGTCCAGCAGGTCCGTGCTGTAGCAGAGCACCCAGAGCGCGAGCGGGCCGGCCACGTAGATCTGCATCGAGGAGGCCAGCAGCGAGAAGGAGCTGGCGATCTTGTCGGCGGCCTTGCCCTGCTTGTGCGCGGCCAGCATGCCGGTGCCGATGCCGAAGACCAGGAAGATCACGGCGGAGCCGACGGTCAGCGACAGGGTGGTCGGGAAGCGGTCCGCGAGGATGCCGCCGACCAGCTCCTTCTTGTCGAAGGAGTAACCGAAGCACGGGGCGCCGCAGTGCACGCCGTTGAAGGTGCCGCCGGTGAAGATGGTGCTCAGCCAGTTCCAGTACTGGACCGGCCACGAGTGGTCGAAGCCCATGTCGTGCCTGATCAGGGCGAGGTTCTCGGGCGTGCAGGTCTTGCCGCAGTAGAGCCGCGCCGGGTCCGCCGGGATCGCGAAGAACAGCGCATACGTGACCATCGAGACGATCAGCAGGATGACGAGAGCGCCGAGGGTTCGGCGGACGAGGAATCGGAGCATCGGACGGGGCTCTCCTGATCGGGGCGGGACACCGGCAGATCGTGCCGGTGCCCCGCCGTGAGCTACTGCTCGGTGACGACTACTACTTGACGTAGATGTTGAGCGGGGACTGCAGGCCGGCCAGGGTGTCGAACTTGACGCCGCCCAGGCCCGAGCCGTAGAGGCTCAGCGAACGCTGGTAGACGTCCGGGATCGAGACCGCCTTGTCCTGCAGCTTCTTGTCGATCGCGGCCCAGGCCTTGCCCTGCTCCACCGGGTCGGCGACCTTCACCGCGGCGTCGATCGCCGAGTTGATCTCCGGGTCGTTCAGGTGGGCGTAGTTGGAGGCACCGTCGGCGATGGCGCGGCCGTCCCAGACCGGCTGCAGCGAGGTGTAACCGGTCGGCCAGTCGGCGCCCCAGCCACCCCAGTACAGGTCGTACTCGTTGTTGGTCAGGCCGATGGCGTCGTAGTAGGTCTTCGAGTCCAGCGGCTTCGGGACGAACTTGAAGCCGGCCTTCTCCAGCGCGTCGCGGATCGCCTCGGTGACCTTCTGCTGCACCGGGGTGTTGTTGTACGCGTAGACGATGGGGGTGCCCACCGCGTTCGCCTCGGTCAGCAGCTGCTTGGCGGCGTCCGGGTCGCCCTGCGGCTTCTTGAGGATGCCGTACGGGTCGTAGGACTCGTAGCCCAGGACGGTCGGGCTCATGTACGCGGTGGCGTAGTCACCGTAGGAGGTGCCGCCCTGCAGCTGGCGGGTCTGCTGGTGCGGGAACGCCTTGATGAGCGCCTCGCGGACCTTCTGGTCCTTCACCCGGGTGTTGTTGATGTAGTAGTAGTCGACGTACGGGGTCAGGCCCTCGAGGGTGCGGGGCTTGA
The DNA here is from genome assembly GCF_000721345.1 of Kitasatospora sp. NRRL B-11411. NCBI lineage: Bacteria > Bacillati > Actinomycetota > Actinomycetes > Kitasatosporales > Streptomycetaceae > Kitasatospora > Kitasatospora sp. NRRL B-11411. The sequence continues at coordinate 22,884 of NZ_JOGH01000024.1, forward strand.
GCTTCTCGTCGGCCTTGACCTGGTCGATGTAGGTCGTGTGGACCTGGTTGTGGAACGAGAAGGCGTTCTTGTCGTCGCCGTTGTCCGCCATGAAGCGCTCGGTGGACTGCTGGGCCTGGACACCGAAGGTCATGTGCCACTTGTCCGGGTAGGCGTTCCGGATCGGGTCGGTGGCCGGGTCCCAGTTGGGGTTGCGCTCGAGGTCGAGCGAGCGGTCGGTGACGTGCTCGACGATCTGGTACGGGCCCGAGGAGAACGGCTTCTTGTCGTACTCCTCCTTGGTGTCGTTGGCCCGCGGCACGATGCCGTAACCGGTCATCGCCAGGGTGAAGTTGGCGTCGGTGTGGGCCTCGGGGAAGGTGATCACCACGGTCTTGTCGTCCGGGGTCTGCACCGAGTCCAGGCTCTTGCCGCCGTAGGGGCCCTCGTACGCCTCGCGGTACTTGTCGCCCGACAGCCAGGTCTGGATGTAGGTCGGGCCGGACTTGATGAACGAGGCGTAGGTGCGCTCGATCGAGTACTTGACGTCCGCCGAGGTGATCGGGGTGCCGTCCTGCCACTTCACGCCGTCCTTCAGCGTGAACTTCCAGGTCTTGCCGCCGTCGGTGGTGGTGCCGGTGTCGGTGGCGAGGTCGCCGACCAGCTTCTGCGAGCCGTCCGCGGCGGTCTTGTAGCCCGTCAGCTGACGGGTGAACAGCAGCGAGACCTCGCTGTTGTAGTTCATGTAGATCTGGGCCGGGTCGAGGTGCGAGAAGTCGTCGCGGTCGATCATGTTGACCGTGCCGCCCTTCTTCGCACCCGGCTCGGCGACGGCCGGACCCTTCGAGTCGTCGGCGGTGCCGACCGAGATCGTGGTGGTCTTGACCGGGGCCTTGGAGGCGCCGGCCTTGGTGCCGTCGCTGTTGCTGTGGCCGCTGGAGCACGCCGTGGTGACGGTCAGGGCCCCGGCCACGAGAATGGCGGCCGCGAGCCGCGTCTTGCGAGAGCTCATCTTCATCCTGCCTGGGATAGTTGTGCGGAAATCTTCGTGGGTGTGCCCGGGGCCTGGCTTACCCGTCCCCCCGGAGTCTTGAGGACCTGTCAGCGGTTGGTCTTCGGGTCGAACGCGTCCCGGACGGAGTCGCCGAGCAGGTTGAAGGCCAGAACGAACACCACCATGGCGAGGCCCGGGAAGAGCAGGAAGGTGACGTCGGTCCGGAGGTAGTTGGCGGCGTCGGCGATCATGCGGCCCCAGTCCGGGGTCGGCTCGGAGACACCCACGCCGAGGTAGGAGAGGCCGGCCTCGGCGGTGACGAACGCCGGCAGCGCGAGGGTGGACTGCACCAGGATCGGGGTCCACAGGTTGGGCAGGATCTCCTTGAAGATGATCCGCATCGGGGAGGCGCCGGTGACCTTGGCGGCCTCGATGAACTCCCGCTCGCGGAGCGACAGCGACACACCGCGCAGGATGCGGGCCAGGCCCATCCAGCCGAGCAGCGACAGCACGGTGGTGACCGCCACGAAGGGCAGCCAGCCCGGGTTCTTCTCGTTCGGGCTGACCAGCAGGCTGGTGACCACCGGCATGCAGGCGATCAGGAAGATCTGCGACGGGAACGACATCAGGACGTCGATCACCCGGCCGATGAAGTAGTCGACCTTCCCGCCCAGGTAGCCGGCCGCGATGCCGAGCGCGACACCGATCACGGTGGTCAGCAGCGAGGTGGCGACCGCGATGATCAGCGAGGTGCGGATGCCGTAGATCAGCAGGGTGAGGACGTCACGGCCGAGGCCCGGCTCGAGGCCGAACCAGAAGTCGCCGCTCATGCCGCCGTTGGGGCCGGTGGGCAGGCCCGAGTCGGTCAGCAGGGACACGTCGTCCTGGCCGTAGTGCGTCTCCGGGTTCTTGCCGTACAGCATGGAGATGACCGGGGCGAGGATCGCCACCGCGACGAAGAACAGCACGATGCAGGCGCTCACCACCCCGGTGCGGTCACGGAGGAAGCGGCGCCACATCAGCTTCCCGGGCGAGAGGCCGCGGAAGCCCGGATCGGCGGGCGTGTCGGCCGTGGCGTTGTCCGCGTGGTCCGACGTCGACCCGGGACGGGAGGTGTTCCCGTCCGTCGTGGCCCCAGTAGGCGTCGTCATGGTGCTAAAGCTCCCGACCGTGGTCCGTGCAGAAGCAAGGAGTAAGAACTTGGATGAATGGACTCTTGCAAGTCGTTTATCGAACGTCAAGAGTTCCCCAGTTGTCGGGGGCCCATTTCCTCCTTCGTGCTGGAATGTCAACCACTTCGTAGTTCTCGGACTCTTGACATCGACTCAGCGAGACGGTCAAAACCGGACAAACCCGAGCATGTGGCGTTCACATGTCCGTAACGATGCACGGTCAGCTCCGTTATCTGGACGCCGAGTTCGAACCCGTGATCACTTGACGCGCGTAGATCAAGTGTCCGTTTTGGCGGCCTTCAGGGCAAATGGCAGTCGCAATTGAGTGTCCGATTATCGGACATCGCTGTTTTCGGGCATGGCGGGGCGAATTCATGGGTAGGGGTCACCCAATTCGGGCGGCCCGGGGGGAGTCGCCCGACTGGCATTTTCTCGCCATTGGCGAGACTTCGCCGCGGCCGTTACTGCCGCGGTTGTTACTTCATCAGCCCGATGTTCTCGTAGACCACATCGCCGAGCCCGGTGGCGCCGATGTTGGCCAGCTCCTTGCGCACCCCGTAGATGGCCGGCCGCTGGTACAGCGGGACCAGTCCGGCGACCTGCCAGGCCTCGGTGTCGGCGCGGTTGAGCGCCGCCGTCTCGTCGTCCACCGTGTCGGCCTTCGCGGCGTCCGCCATCGCCTTGTCCAGCGTCTTGCTGCCGACCTGGGCCCAGTTGGAGCCGGAGTCCTGCTGGAAGGTGCTGATCGAGTTGGAGACCGGGAAGGGCGTGCCCAGCAGGGAGAAGGAGGTCAGGTCGAAGTCGTGCTTGTAGATGTAGCCGTCGAAGTACTCGCCGGCCGGCACGGTCTGCACCTGCACGGTCACCCCGACCGCGGCCAGCATCCGGGTGACCTCCTCGCTCTCGTTGGCGGCCAGGTTGTTCGCGGCCGGCGCCACGTAGCGCAGCACCAGCTCCTTGCCGTCCTTGCCGCGCACGCCGTTCGGGCCGGCCTTCCAGCCCAGCGAGTCGAGGGTGGCCCGGGCGGTGTCCGGGTCGAAGCGGCTCAGGCCGTTCGAGTTGTCCTGGTAGCCGTGCTGGGAGGGCACCAGGAAGTGGTTGTTCATCGGCACGTACGGCCAGTCCAGGCCGGCCAGGTCGGTGCGGGTGATCTCGGCCCGGTCGATCGCCTGGATCAGCGCCTGGCGCACCCGGGCGTCCTCCAGCAGCGGGCTCCTGCCGTTCAGCACCAGCTGGCGCAGGTTGGGGCCGCCCGCCCGGCGGACCTCGCCGCCCGCGGTGGACCGGATCAGCTTGTAGCCCTCGGTGTTGGGGCCGTTGTTGTAGAAGTCGACCTCGCCCTTGGCGAACGCCTCCGGCATCGCGCCGGTGTCGTACGCCCTGAAGACGATCTTGTCCAGCAGCGGCTTGTCACCCCACCAGCCCGGGTCGGCGACCGCGGTGACGGTGCGGGTCTTCGGGTCCATCGAGCCCACCTTGAAGGGGCCCGCGGTGACCGGGATGCGGTTCTTGAAGGAGGTGTTGAACAGCTCGGGGGTGGAGACGTACCGCTCGGGCAGCAGCGGGGCGTTGCCGGCGTTGTTGAACATCGCCTGCCACTCCGAGTACGGCTCCTTGAAGGTCATCACGGCCTGGTAGTCGTCCTGGCCGCGGACCACGCTCTCCACCTGGTCGAAGCCGTTGGTGGTGGCGGTCTTGTACGCCGGGTCCTGGCCGCCCAGCGCCTGCCAGTTCGCGCGCAGGTCGCGCCAGGTGATCGGGGTGCCGTCGGACCAGTGCGCCTTCGGGTTCAGCGTCCACACCACGACCTGCTTGCCCTGCTGCAGCTCGCTCCTCACGTCGGTGAGGTACGCCGGGTTCGGGGTCTGCACGCCGCCGGCGTCGGAGCGCCAGAAGGTCGGCAGCAGCGCCTTGACCACGTCGTTGGTGGACGCCTCGGAGCCGTCCGCCTGGACCGGGTTCCACTGGGTGGAGTACTGGTCGATCGCCCAGGTCAGGGTGCCGCCCTGGCGCAGCTCGGCGCGCGGCCGGGCGTTCATCTCCTGCTGGGTCATCCGCGGCGCGTCGCCGCCCGCCCCGGCCGCGGCGGCCGGGGGAGCGCCGGCGGCGGAGCCCGCGGTGGAGCTGCACGAGCAGAGCGCGACGGACAGCGCCGCCACCGTGGCGGTCAGGGCGAGCGGGAGGAAGCGGGGTCTCGGCACGCGGCACATCTTGCGTACCGGTGAACTGACTTGTCGACCTGCGGCGGATCAAGTATTGGTAACGCGACGTGGCCGCCCGGTTGCGGCGTCCGTTTCGTCCCGTTCCGTGACGCCAGTGGCGAGGATTCGCCAGCGCGGCCGGGGCGCCCGGTGGGGCACCCCGGCCGCGCCGGTGCGGTGACGGAGCGTCAGGCCGGGATCTTGACCGTGCGGTCCTTGCCGGTCTTCGAGACGCCCTGGCCGATGGCGTCCGCGACGTCCTGCGCGGTGATCGGCCCCTGCTGGCCGTTGTGGGTCGTCTTCACCTTGTCGAAGACGGTGCCGACGGCGGCGGCCAGCTTGTCCAGGTCCCACTTGAGGACCACGGTGCCGGACGCGTCCGGGGCCAGCACCAGCGCGTCGGCGGCGGTGTTGCGGCCGAAGGCGAACTGCTTGCCGCCCGCGGTGACCGTGACGTTGCCGTTCAGCACCTGCTTGCCCAGGTCGTCGGCGGCGGCCTGGAGCGCGTCCTGGCCGACCTTCGGCTGCGCGTCGGCCACCGGCAGCGCCACCTCGGTGTCCGCCTGGCCGGCCGCCCGGCCGCGGTACGCCTGCTCGACCAGGTCGGCGGCGGCCGCCGAGTCCAGCGCCTTGCCGCCCGCGCCCGGGACCACCTCGGTGCCGCCGCTCTTGGTGAACCGGACGTAGCCCTCCTGGAGGCTCTGCCCGGACTTGGCGCCCAGGTCGTCCAGCGCGGCCTTCAGCTTCGCCCGGTCGACCCGGACCTGCGGCTCGACGGCCTTGGCGCTGCCGGTCAGCGAACCCAGCACCTCGACCGGGTTGTAGCTGTGCTTGGTCAGCGCGTCCACCGTCGCCGTGGTGTCGAAGCTCAGCCCGGCGCTGGCCGGGTCCAGGGTGGCCGACTGGTCGCCGATCTTCACCCGGATCGGCTGCTGCCCGGCCTTGCCGACCGAGCCGTCCAGCGCGGTCACCGCCTGGTCGCGGGAGTCGCCGCCGATGTCGGTGCCCAGCACCGTGGTGCCCTTGGGGATGTCCGACTGGTTCATCATCAGGCCCGCGCCGTACACGGCCGCGCCGAGGAACAGCACGCCGCCGAGACCGGTCACGACCAGCTTCCGGCCCCGGCCGCCCTTCTTCCGGGCCGCGGGCTCCTCCTCCTCGGCGGCCTCCCGGGCCGCAGCCGCCGCGGCCGCCGCCTCGGGCGACGGCTCGCGCTTGGGCGTCGCGGCCCGCGAACCGCCCGGGAACGGCTGCGCCGCGGGCAGGTCGGCGAACCGGCCGCCGCTGCCGTCGCCGGCCGGGCGGGACTGGGCCTGCGCCGGGGACTGGGACTTCGGCTCCTCGGCGAACGGGTCGCCGCCGTTCGGGGACTTCAGGAACAGCTGGGTGGTCGGCGGGTCCGATATGGCGGCGCCCGGGGCGGGCTCCTCGCCGGTGACCGGGTCGAAACCGCCGATCTGGGTGTCCTCCGGCTCCCCGGCGGCCCCCGTCGCCCCGGGGCGCTGCTCGCCGCGCGGACCGGGACCGGCGGCGAACGGGCCGGCCTGGGCCTGGCCCTGGCCGGGGCGCGGGGCGGTGAACGGGTCGTCGGCGGCGGCCGCCGCCCGGTTCGCGCGGCGAGCAGCGTCCTGCGGGTGCTGGGCCTGGGCCTGCCGGCCCGGCTGCTGGGCGAACGGGTCCTGCGCGAACGGGTCCTGCGGGCCGGGCGCGGCCATCGGCTGCTGCTGGGCCCGGCCCGGCCGGCCCGGCTGCTGCCCGAACGGGTCCTGGGCGAACGGGTCCTGCGCGGCGGCGGCCTGGAACGGGTCGCCCTGCTGCGGCAGCGGGTGGCCGCCGGTGCGCGAGGACACCGCCGGGTCGGCCGGGGCGAACGGCGAGGCGGGCGCGCCGGACGGGCGCGGCGCAGGCTGCTGGGCGGCCTGCGGGGCCCCCGCGGCGGGCTGGGCCGGCCCCGCCGGGGCGGCGGCCGGGGCGGGCTCCGGACGGCCCTTCTGGCGCGGCTTGAACCACTCGCCGGTGGAATCCGACTCGGACGCCTTCGCCGCGGCCTTGGGCGCGGCCGGCTCCTGCCACTCCGGCGGCAGGGTCGGCGGGGTGCCGGTGCGGCCCCCGCTGTCCATCACGCCGAGCACCGGGTCGCCGGCGCCGCCGCGGTGGCGCGGCCCGGACGGCTCGGCGGGCTGCTCGTCCTTGACCTTGCTCTGCACCACGACCGGCGGGATCGGCCGGGAACCGGGGATGTTGATCCGCACCCGGGTGGTCAGCGTGGTCTCCGTCGTCTTCGGCGCGTCGGCCTCGTCGGCGCGCGGACCGGGAGCGGTCCGTCCGGCGGCCGGGTCCGCGCCGAGCCCACCGGGCACACCGGTGCCGTACGGCGGGGTGCCCGACGGGTACGCGTCGGGGCCGCCGCGGCGGGGCTGCGGTTGGGCGTTGTCAGATTCGCGGCTGCTCAATGCTGCTCTGCTCCGGGTTCGCGGCCGGGCCGGCCGGGCCGTCCGCTGCGTATGGGGCGGGTGACCACCGGACGACGGCGTGCGGCCGTGCGGCGGGCTACCGGCCCCGGGGACATCAGCTGTTCACGTGTCGGCTGCGGCGAGCGCCCCCGCCACGCGAGTGGTGCCGAAGCTACCGTCCGACCCGGCCGGGCCGGACGGTGGGGTGGCCCGCCGGGGCACCACCTTACCGACAAGGGTTCCGGGCCGGAGGACGACCGGGGGATCCCCTTGGTCCGGATCACCCCGGTATGCGCTAGCGGTCGCCGCCCCTGACGGTCCGTCGGGGCTCCGGCGCCGGTACGCCGAACAGGAAGCCGGAGCGGGTCGGCAGGGTCGCGCAGACCACGCCGAGCACCGCGCCGCCGAACAGGTACAGGTACGCGGACGGCGTCGCGGAGAGCACCAGGTCACCCTCCGGGCGGGGCGCCAGCAGCACCGCCAGCACCAGGAACCAGCCGCCCAGCGCGCACCCCGCGCCGAGCTTGGTGCCGGTCGCCCGCAGCCCGCCGTAGAACAGCCCGGCGCAGGCCGCCAGCGCCAGCACCACGCCGAAGCCGCCCCACAGGGTCTGCACGAAAGCTCCGCACACCGACACCGCGGCGCCGAGCAGGAACAGCAGCACGTACACGGCGACCCGGACGCCGCGCGGCGGCATCCGCTCGGCCAGGCGCTGCTCGCGGGTGCCGAGCAGGGCGTGCAGGAACCTCACAGCTCCACCCCCGCGAACAGGTCGGTCTCCGGGGCGCCGGGGCCGAGCGCGCCGCGCACCAGTTCGTAGTGCTCGGTGGCCAGCAGCGGCTGCCCGAGGTGGTTGCTGAGCGCGAAGTGCCGCCCGGCCACGGTGATCTGGGTGGCGTGCGCGCGCATCGCGGCGGCCTTCGCCCCGGCGTGCGCGGCGTTGTCCAGGACGGTGGTGACCGTCCGGTCGTCCACCACGCCCGGGATCTGGTCGACCGGGGCGGTGCCCTCGAACGGCGCCTCGGCGGCGGTGGTGGCCAGCGCGGCCTCGATCACCGAGCGGGGCATCCGGTTGTAGTAGACCTTGGCGATCCGCCAGGGCGCGCCCAGCTCCGGGCCGAAGGCCGGGTCGGCGGCCAGCTCGTAGCCGCGCAGCGCCACCCGGTGCGCCTGGATGTGGTCGGGGTGGCCGTAGCCGCCGTTCTCGTCGTACGTCACCAGCACCTGCGGCCGGACCTCGCGGATCACCGCGGCCAGCAGGCCGGCCGCCTCGTCCACGTCCGCCCGCCAGAAGCAGGACGGGTCGTCGTTGTCCGCGACGCCCATCATCCCGGAGTCCCGCCAGCGGCCCGGGCCGCCCAGGAAGCGGTGGTCGGTGACGCCCAACTCGCGCATCGCGGCGGCCAGTTCGCCGATCCGGTGCTCGCCCAGGGTGTTGTCGCGGCCCTGCTCCAGGTGGGCCAGCTCCGGCGGGATCACCTCGCCGCCCTCGCCCAGCGTGCAGGTCACCAGGGTGACCCGGACGCCCTCGGCCGCGTACCGGGCCATCGTGGAGCCGTTGTTGATCGACTCGTCGTCGGGATGGGCGTGCACCAGCAGCAGCCCGCGCGCGTCGGCCGGAGGTACGGAGGTCATGTCCGGCAGCTTAACGGCCCGCCCGGAGGGGACTCCCCAGGCAGGCCCACGCGCACCGCGGACTAGAGGTTCAGGCCGTTGAGCATCCCGGCCAGGTTGGCCGTCACCTGCTGGATCGACGGCGCGATCGAGCTGGACGCCAGGTAGAAGCCGAGCAGCGCGCACACCAGCGCGTGGCTCACCTTCAGGCTCGACCGGCGGACCAGGACCACGACCACGACCAGCATCAGCACGACGGCGGAGACGGACAAAGCCATGACGGCTCACACCCTTCCTCGGGTGCGCGGCCCCGGGGACGGGGCAGCGGGCGGAACGATGGTCCACTGATACCCGATCGGTGACGCCGAGGTGACGTTCCGTGAGCCCGCCCGGGGTGTCGCGCCCCGGGCGCGGCCCGCTGCGCCCCCGGTCAGCGGCCCTCCGAACGGCCGTACCCGGCCGTCCGGGCGGGCTGCGCCGTCCGGGTGATCACCGGCGGGCGGGGCCGTAGGGTCGACCGCATGACGACCGAGAAGCCGCACGACACCTTCCCCCGGCAGTACGCCCGCACCGGGCGGTTCACCGCGGGGGCGCCCCGCTCGTTCAGCGTCTCCCCGGACGGCGCCCGGGTGCTGTTCCTGCGGGCCCGCCCCGAGGGCCGGCACGGCAACCTGCTGTGGCGGCTGGACGTCTCCACCGGCGCCGAGAGCGTGCTCGCCGACCCCGAGGTGCTGCTCGGCGGCGGCACCGAGGAGCTGTCCGACGCCGAGCGGGCCCGCCGCGAGCGCAGCCGGGAGACCTCCGCCGGCATCGTCGGCTACGCCCTGGACGCGGCCGGGCGCACCGCCGTCTTCGCGCTCTCCGGACGGCTGTTCGTGGTCGACACCACCACCGGCGCGGCCCGCGAACTGCCCGCCGCCGCCCCGCTGCTGGACCCGCGGCCGAGCCCCGACGGCACGCAGGTCGCCTACGCCACCCCCGGCGGCGAGCTGCGGGTGACCGCCGCCGACGGCAGCGGCGACCGGCTGCTGGCCGGGCCCGAGGGCGACGGGATCAGCTGGGGCCAGGCCGAGTTCATCGCCCAGGAGGAGATGGGCCGCACCCGCGGTTACTGGTGGGCCCCCGACGGCAGCGCGCTGCTGGCCGCCCGGGTCGACGACACCCCGGTGCGCCGCTGGTGGATCGCCGACCCGGCCAACCCCGGCCGCACGCCGGCCGAGATCGCCTACCCGGCGGCCGGCACGCCCAACGCCGAGGTCGGGCTGTGGCGACTCGGCCTGGACGGGGAGCGCACCGAGATCCGCTGGGACCGCGCCGCGCACCCGTACCTGGCCCGGGTGCACTGGTCGGCCGGCGGGCCGCCGCTGCTCCAGGTGCAGGCCCGCGACCAGCGCGAACAGCTGGTGCTGGCGGCCGACCCGGCCACCGGGGAGACCTCGGTGCTGGTCACCGAGCGGGACGCGGACTGGCTGGAGCTGTTCGGCGGGGTGCCGGTGCGCCGGGCCGACGGGGAACTGGTGCGGATCACCGACCGGGACGGCGTCCGGGTGCTGACCGTCGGCGAGAAGGCGCTCACCGACGCCGGGCTGCACGTCCGCTCGGTGCTCGGCACGGACGGCGAGCGGGTGCTGTTCACCGCCTCCGCCGGGGCCGCCGAGTTCGAGCGCCGCCCGCCCGGCTGGCTGGGCGTCTTCGAGGCCGGCCCGGACGGCGTGCGGGAGGTCGGCGAGGGCGCGCTCGGCGCGGTGCGCGGCGGGGGCACCACCGTGCTCACCACCGCCGACCCGATGCGCCCCGGCACCACCGTCACCGTGCACCGCGCGGGCGCCGAACCGCTGGTGGTCGCCTCGCACGCGGCCACCCCGCTGATCGCCGCCCGGCCGGTGTTCCGGTTCGCGGGCGAGCGGCGGATCCCCTGCGCGGTGCTGCTGCCCACCGGCTACGACCCCGACGTCGACGGGGAACTGCCCGTCCTGATGGACCCGTACGGCGGCCCGCACGGGCAGCGGGTGGTGCAGGCGCACAACCCGCACCTGGTGTCGCAGTGGTTCGCCGACCAGGGCTTCGCGGTGATCGTCGCGGACGGGCGCGGCACCCCCGGGCACAGCCCCGGCTGGGAGAAGTCGATCAGCCGGCGCACCGCCGAGGTCTCCGTCGAGGACCAGGTCGACGCGCTGCACGCGCTCGCCGAGGAGTTCCCGCTCGACCTGGCCAGGGTCGCCGTCCGCGGCTGGTCGTACGGCGGCTACCTGGCCGCCGCCGCGGTGCTCCGCGCACCGGACGTCTTCCACGCCGCGGTGGCCGGCGCGCCCGTCACCGAGCACGACCTGTACGACACCCACTACAGCGAGCGCTACTACGGCGACCCGAACACCGAACCCGAGTCGTACGCCGCCAACTCGCTGGTGGAGATGGCCCCTTCGCTGCGCCGGCCGCTGATGATCGTGCACGGTCTGGCCGACGACAACGTGGTGGTCGCGCACAGCCTGCGGCTGTCCACCGCGCTGCTCGCGGCCGGGCGCCCGCACACCGTGCTGCCGCTGTCCGGGGTGACCCACATGACCCCGCAGGAGCAGGTCGCGGAGAACCTGCTGCTGCTCCAGGTGCGGTTCCTGAAGGAGGCGCTCGGCCTGCTGTGACGGCCCTGTCACGGCCCCGCCCGTGACATCCGTCATGCGGACGTCACGACGGCGGGCACTGCCGCGGCCACCCCCGTCCCGGGGAACCTGGAGGAGTCGGAGAGAGACGGCCCTCGAAGGGACTTGGTGCAGATGGCGACGGGAACGGGGGAGGTCGCGGCCTTCCGGAACGTCAGCAAGAGCTACGGCCGGGTGAAGGCGGTGAACGGCCTCGACCTGGTGCTGCGACCGGGCGAGACGGTCGCCCTGCTCGGCCCCAACGGCGCGGGCAAGTCCAGCAGCCTCGACCTGCTGCTGGGCCTGCGCGAGCCGGACAGCGGCACGGTCGAGCTGTTCGGCGGCACCCCGCGGGCGGCGATCGCCGCCGGCCGGGTCGGGGCGATGCTGCAGAGCGGCGGCCTGATGACCGACGTCAAGGTCCGCGAGATCGTCGAACTGGCCTGCAAGGTCCACCCCCGCGGCCACGGCGTCGACGAGGTGCTCACCACCGCCGGGATCACCGAGATCGCCGACCGGCGGGTCGACAAGCTCTCCGGCGGCCAGGAGCAGCGGGTCCGGTTCGCCCTCGCGGTGGCCGGCGCCAACGACCTGATCGTCCTGGACGAGCCCACCACCGGCATGGACGTCTCGGTCCGCCGCCAGTTCTGGGACGCCATGCGCGCCCAGGCCGACGCCGGACGCACCGTGCTGTTCGCCACCCACTACCTGGAGGAGGCCGACTCCATCGCCGACCGGGTCCTGGTCCTGCACAAGGGCCGGCTGATCGCCGACGGCTCCTCCGCCGAGATCAAGGCCCGGGCCGGCGCCCGCCGGATCGGCTTCGAACTCCACCCCTCCGACGGCGGCGGCTTCGACGAGGCCCTGCTGCGCGCCCTGCCCGGCACCGTCGGCCTGGACGTCAGCACCCGCGCCGACGGCGTGAGCACCGTCCGGATCCGCTCCGCCGACGCCGACGCCGGCGTCGCCGCGCTCTACAAGGCGGGCCTGTACCCGCGCGGACTGGAAGTCACCAGCCTCGGCCTGGAACAGGCCTTCCTGACCATCACCGGCGAGCAGGACCGGGCCGAGAACGAAGAGGAGAACGCGCGATGACCACCCTGGTCCGGCTGGAGATCCTGCGCACCCTGCGCAACAAGCGGTACCTGATGTTCACCGTGCTCTACCCGGCGCTGCTGTACGTGTTCTTCATCAGCGCCTACGGCAGCGGCGGCACGGTGGCCGGCGGAGTCTCCGTCAAGTCGTACTTCATGGTCTCGATGGCCACCTTCGGCGCGGTCGGCGCCGTCCTGACCGGCTCCGCGCAGCGGATCTCGCTGGAGCGCAAGAGCGGCTGGACCCGCCAGCTGCGGCTCACCGCCCTGCCCGGCCGGGCCTACACCCTCGGCAAGATCGCCGCCTGCGCGGTCACCACGCTGCCCGCGATCCTGGTGGTCTTCGTGATCGGCGCGATCGAGGGCGTCGACCTCACCGCCGCCCAGTGGCTCGGCCTGGGCGCCGCGCTCTGGCTCGGCAGCTTCGTCTTCGCCGCGCTCGGCGTCGCCCTCGGCTACGCCGCCGAGCCGGACGCCGTCCAGCCCGTGGTGATGATCGTCTACATGCTGATGGCGCTGTTCGGCGGCACCTGGTTCCCGGTCAGCGACTCGCTGAAGGCCTACGCCCGGTTCAACCCGGTCTACGACTACAACCAGCTGGCCTCGTTCATCCACGGCCAGGGCGTGGCCGGCCTCCCGATCGCCGCGCTCGCCGCCTTCCTGGCGCTGTTCACCGCCGCCGCGGCCTACCTGTACCGCAAGGACGCCCGGCAGGCATGATGTCCCGCATGCAGACGTCCGCACCGGCCCGCCACCCCGACCAGACCGGGGAGGACGGGCCGGAGGGCCGTTGGACCACCTACCCCGGCGTGCCGGTGGACACCCGGCGGCAGCTGCTGGCCAAGCTCGCCTGGACCTCCATCTGGGCGCTCTACCTGGCCTACCCCGTCCAGGACCTGACCACCGGTCAGCACACCCCGGCGGCGAGCGTGGCCGGAGCGGTCGCGCTGGCCGTCTTCCTGGCCTGCTACCTGTCGCTGATCGTGATCCGCAACCACCCGGGCTTCCGGCAGGCCAGGCGGTACCTGCCGCTCGCCGCGATGGCCGTGATCGCCGTCACCACCTCGTACACCCTCGGCGAGGCCTGGCTGACCCTGTTCACGTACACCTCGGTGTGCGCCGCGGTGATCCTGCCCGGCCGGCTCGGGCTGGTCGGCGTGCTCGCCACCACCGGCGTCTTCGCCGTCGTCGGGCTCACCAGCCGCTCCGACACCGAGACCCTGGTCAGCATCGGCCTGCCCTGCCTGATGGCCGGACTCGCCATGCTCGCCATGCAGCGCCTGGTCGCCACCATGCGGGAGCTGCGCGAGGCCCGGGCCGCCGTCGCGCACCTCGCCGCCTCCGAGGAGCGGCTGCGGCTCGCCCGCGACCTGCACGACCTGCTCGGCCACTCGCTCTCGCTGATCGCCATCAAGGGCGAACTCACCGGACGCCTGATGGATGCCGGGAAGGCCGAGGCCGCCCGCGCCCAGGTCGCCGACATCGAACAGGTCGCCCGGCAGTCCCTGGCCGACGTCCGCAGCGCCGTCAGCGGCTTCCGCCGCCCCACCCTGCCGGTCGAACTCGCCGCCGCCCGCACCGCCCTGGCCGCCAGCCAGATCGAACTCGACGCCGACCCCCGGCTCGCCGAGGACCGCCCCGGCCTCGGCACCGAGGAGTCCGGCGTGCTCGCCTGGGCGCTGCGCGAGGCCGTCACCAACGTCGTCCGGCACGGCGCCGGGGCCACCCGGTGCGCCGTCCACCTCGACGAGACCTGGGAGGAGGACGGCCGCTACGCCGTCCTGGAGGTCGTCGACAACGGCGCCGGCCCCGGCAAGTCCGCCGCCGGCAACGGCCTCAGCGGCCTCGGCGAACGGCTGGCCCAGGTCGGCGGCCGGCTGGAGACCGCCGCCGCCAACCGCGGCAAGGGCTTCCGGCTGCGCGCCCTGGTGCCGCTGCGGCCCGGACCCAGCGGGGAATAGGCTGCCCGGCGTGACGGACGGAACGGATGCACGACCGGTGCGGGTGCTGCTCGCCGAGGACCAGGGCATGGTGCGGGAGGCGCTCGCCGCCCTGCTCTCGCTGGAGGGCGACCTGGAGGTGGTCGCCCAGGTGGCGCGCGGCGACGAAGTGGCCGCGGCGGTGACCGAACACCGGGTCGACGTCGCCGTCCTGGACATCGAGATGCCCGGCATGACCGGCATCGACGCCTGCGCGGAGGTCCGCAGGGTCCGCCCCGGGACGAAGGTCGTCATCGCCACCACCTTCGGCCGGCCCGGCTACCTGCGCCGGGCGATGGAGTCCGGGGCGGACGCCTTCCTGGTCAAGGACGCCCCCGCGGCCGAACTCGCCGAAGCCATCCGGCGGGTGCTGCGCGGCGAGAAGGTCATCGACCCCACGCTGGCCGCCGCCGCCCTCTCGGAGGGCGCCAACCCGCTCACCGGCCGCGAGCGCGACGTCCTCGCCGCCGCCGCGGACGGCGCGGTCAACGCCGACATCGCGGCCCGGCTGCACCTGTCCGAGGGGACGGTGCGCAACTACCTGTCGATGGCGATCCAGAAGACCGCCGCCCGCAACCGGGCCGAGGCGGTCCGGGTCGCCCGGGAGAAGGGCTGGCTGTAGGGGAGCCGGCGGTCAGTTGAGGCGGTGCCGGGCCGACCTCGCCTCCAGCCGGACCTTCGCCGCGCTCTCCGGGTCGAAGGCGTCCAGGATCTCCGCGTAGGCGTCCATCTCGGCGGCACCGGACAGGAAGTCGCCGGTCTTGACCAGCAACTCGGCCCGCTCCAGCCGGAGTTGGGCGGGGTGGCGGGGCAGCAGCAGGGCGAGCTCGGCCGCCCAGAGCTGGGTCCGGGCGTGCTCGGGGCGGTCGGCGGCCCAGCGCCGGATGTTGCCCAGCACGCGCAGCACGGTGTCCAACGGCTGCGCCGGGGTCAGCAGTTCGGGCGAGAACGGGTGGCCGGAGGCCGCGGACAGCCGCTCCACGTCCGGGATGTCGAGCAGCCGGCCGCCGTGGAACGGGTCGGCCAGCACGTACTCGTCACCGCCGCCCGGGTCGCCCACCGCGACGATGAAGTGCCCCGGCAGCGCGATGCCGTGCACCGTCAGCCCGGCCCGGGCGGCCACCGCCGACCAGACCAGCGAGAGCATGATCGGCAGCCCGCGGCGGCGCCGCAGCACCTCCGGCAGCAGCGAGGACTCCAGCCGCAGGTAGTCGGACTGCCGGCCGTGGAAGCGCTCGCGGCCGCCGAGGACCGCCGCGAGCAGCGCGGCGGTCTCCTCCGGCCCGCGCGGGCGGCGCTCGGCGACCGCCTCCCGGATCGCGGCGGCGTGCCGGTCCAGGGCGGCCTGACAAGCGGTCAGGAGGGCGTCCAGGGACGGCTGTTCGGCGCTGTCGCCGGGGTCGCCGAGGGTGTGCTCGGCGGCGGCGAGCAGGCACAGCAGCACCGGGTCGGGGTTCTCGCCCCGGGCTTCGGTGCGGAAGCGGGTTCTGCTCTGCTCGGTCACTGCGGCCTTCGGTTCAGCAGCGGTCGTGGCTCACTTCAGGTGGTGCACGCTACCGCTGGGGAAGGCGGGCGTAGTGGTAAGTGTGACTGGTCGTGAAGCCCAGCCGGTCGTAGAGCGCGATCGCGCCGTCGTTGTCGGCCTCCACCTGCAGGTATCCGCCGGTGGCGCCCTCCTCGGCGGCCCGGGCGGCCAGCGCGGCCATCACGGCGGTGGCCAGGCCGCGGCGGCGGGCGGCCGGGGCGACCTCGACCGCGCCGAAGCAGGCCCAGGCGCCGTCCACCACCAGCCGGCCGATGGCCAGCGGGGCGCCGTCCGGGCCGGGGACGCGGGCGAACCAGACCGAGGGCCCGCCGTGCACCACCGCGGTGGCGGCCGCCTCCAGGGCCGGGTCGCCGCCCACCCGGCGGTACAGCGCGAGCCACTCCGGCCCGGCGGTGCGGGCGAGGCGGACGTCCGCCGGGCGCCCGGCCCGGGCCAGCTCGCCGAGCGGGGCGGTGCGCACCAGGGTCGGGGCGAGGGCCGCGCCGAGCCGGTCCAGCTCGGCGGCCAGCGCGGGCGGCGCGCCGGGGGAGACCACCTCGACGTACGCGGGCAGCGAACGGGCCGCGTACCAGTCGCGCACCCGGTCCAGCGCCTCGTCCAGCGGCAGGCCCGGATCGCCCAGCGCCTGCACCGAGTTGGCCCGCCGGGTGAACCCGGACGAGGCGCGCAGCGTCCACTCGCCCAGCGGCTCCTGCTCGACGGCGGGCCAGCCGCGGGCGGCGGTGCGCTGCAGCTCCAGCGGGGTGGCCGCGGGGGCCGCCAGCCGCCGGGCCGGGAACGCCGGGACGGGCTTGCCGGCCACCAGCAGCTCGGCCGCGAAGCGCACCGGCGCGCCGGTGCGCGGCTCGACCGTCAACCCCGCGCCGTCCCACGAGGTGAGCACGCCGATCACATCGCGGAACACCGGACGTCCGTCCGCCACGCCGTCGACACGCCGGACCGAGACGCGTCGTCCCACGTCAGACGGGTCTATCCGGACCTCCGGACGGGCCTCCAGCGGCACTGGGCCGACCATCAACCGCACCTCCTGTGCATTTGCGTCCCCCGACCCGCGATACTAGGGGCGGGCATCGACGGCGCCGCGCGCACCGCGCGACCGAGTAAACAGTAGGGCGGCAGCCCTTCCGAGGAGGAACGACAGCGTGACCTACGTCATCGCGCAGCCTTGTGTCGACGTCAAGGACAAGGCGTGCATCGAAGAGTGCCCCGTGGACTGCATCTACGAGGGCGAGCGGTCCCTCTACATCCACCCGGACGAGTGCGTGGACTGCGGAGCCTGCGAGCCGGTCTGCCCGGTCGAGGCGATCTTCTACGAGGACGACACCCCGGAGGAGTGGAAGGACTACTACAAGGCGAACGTCGAGTTCTTCGACGACCTGGGCTCGCCCGGCGGCGCCTCCAAGCTCGGCCTGATCGAGCGCGACCACCCGTTCATCGCGGCGCTGCCCCCGCAGAACGCCGAACACTGAACCGATCGGTGGCATCCACGCTGTGAGCACCAACGACAGCGCGCACGCGCCGCTCCCGGGACACCCGGGGGCGGCGCGCCGCGTCTCCGACCGCCTGCCGGTCTTCCCGTGGGACAAGCTCGAACCGTACAAGCGCACCGCCCTGGCCCACCCGGACGGACTCTGCGACTTCTCCGTCGGCACCCCCGTGGACCCGGTGCCCGAGCTGATCCAGCAGGCCCTGGCCGCGCACACCGACACGCCCGGCTACCCCACCGTGTGGGGCCCGCTGTCGCTGCGCGACGCGATCGCCGGCTGGCTGGGCCGCCGCTGCGGCGCCGAGATCGGCCCCGAGGCCGTCCTGCCCACCGTCGGCTCCAAGGAGCTGGTGGCCTGGCTGCCCGGCCAGCTCGGCCTCGGCCCCGGCGACCAGGTCGCCTACCCGAAGCTCGCCTACCCCACCTACGAGGTCGGCGCGCTGCTGTGCGGCGCCGAGCCGGTCGCCTACGAGGACGTCGCGGAGCTGGACGGCTCCAAGGTCCGGCTGCTGTGGCTGAACTCGCCGTCCAACCCCACCGGGCGGGTGCTGGACGCGGCCGAGCTGCGCCGCGCCGTCGCCTGGGCCCGGGAGCACCGGGTGCTGCTGGTCAGCGACGAGTGCTACCTCGAACTCGGCTGGGAGGCCGAGCCGGTGTCGGTGCTGCACCCGTCGGTCTGCGACGGCTCGCACGAGGGCCTGCTGGCCGTGCACTCGCTGTCCAAGCGCTCCAACCTGGCCGGCTACCGGGCGTCCTTCGTGGCCGGCGACCCGGTGGTGGTCGCCGAGCTGCTGGAGATCCGCAAGCACGGCGGCATGATCGTGCCCGCGCCGGTGCAGGCCGCCACCGCGGCCGCCCTCGCCGACGACGCGCACGTCGCCGAGCAGCGGGCCCGGTACGCCCAGCGGCGCAGCGCGCTGCGGGCCGCGCTGGAGGCGTACGGGTTCCGGATCGAGCACTCCGAGGCGAGCCTGTACCTGTGGGCGACCCAGGACAAGCCGTGCTGGGAGAGCGTGGCCGAACTCGCCGAGCTGGGCATCCTGGTGGCCCCCGGCGACTTCTACGGCCCGGCCGGCGACCGGTTCGTGCGGGTGGCGTTCACCGCCACCGACGAGCGGGTGGCCTCGGCCGTGGAGCGGCTCAAGCGCTGAGCGCGCGCGGCGCACGACGACGGGAGGGGCGGAGCCGGCCGGCTCCGCCCCTCCCGTCGTCGTGCATCGCGCGCCGCGCCGGGCGCCGCGGGTCAGCCGATCGGCAGGCCGCCGCCGCCCACGCCGCCGAGCAGGCCGCCGACCGGGCCCAGCGCGCCGGTCAGGCCGCCCAGCGGGCTGCCGCCGCCCAGCGCGGGCACGCCGCCCAGGCGGTTGGCGGACTCGTGCTCGGTCAGGCCCGCGACGGCGCCCCCGACCGGCAGCGACTGGACGGCGCCGGTGACCGGGCCGAGCTTGTCGGCGGCCGGCAGGCTCTGGGTGAGCTTGTCCGCGGGCAGCGCCTTGGCCACGGTGGCCAGCGGGCTGGCGGCGGCCTTCTGGCCGGCCGGGACGACCTTGTCGGTGACCGCCGGGCCGACCTTCTCCTCGACCGCCGGGGCGACCTTGCCGGTGAGCGTGTCGAGCGAGCCGGTCAGCTGCCCGGCCTTGCCGACCGGGCCGAGCTTGCCGAGCGCGTCGTCGGTGGACGGCAGGTTGTGCGCGACGGTGCTGCCCGCCGCGTCGGCGGCCGCCGGGCCGCCCGCCGCCAGGGTCGCGGCGCCGGTGGTGCCGACCACGTGGCCCAGCTCGTGGGTGGCCCCCTGCACCGTGTCACCCGAGTTGGGGACGTCGGCCAGCTTGGTCACGCCGGCGCCCAGGTCGGTCTGCGGCACCACCTCGGTGGCGGAGGCGGCGCCCGCGGCCGCGAACGGCGCCGCGGTGGCGGCGACGAGCAGCGCGGCCTGGGCGATCCGGCGCGTGAGGGGGAGGGACATGGTGCTCCTAAGAAGTGAGGTCGACGGTCCGCCGGGCGGCCGGCGCGGGGCCGACCCGTCCGGCGGGCGACGTGTATGACCGCAAGAGCACCGGGAAGGTTTCGGCCGGTCAAGGTCAAGGGTTGGCAAAGATCGGACGATCCTTTTTCGGGTCCGGCGGGCGGACCGCCCGGGCGGCGGACCGCGCAGAACCGTCACTTCCCTTGCGGGCCGCGCCCTGCGGCGGACGGCGGCGCACCGGCCCGCGGACCGCCCGCCGACCGGCCCGCCGTCAGCGGGAGTTGACGCGAATCACCCGGTGGGCGGTCACCCGCGCACCAGTGCGTCAACGCACCGCCGGGGCGTCACTTCTTCTTGACCGGCTCGCCCAGCGTCACCAGCACCCGGTCCGAGGGCGCGTCCGCCAGCGGCTTCCAGCCCTGCCCGGGCCGGTCCACCCGCCACACCTTGCCGTCGTACGCGACCTGGCCGATGCCCAGCTCGGCGGCCTGCGCCACCGACCAGTGCGCCAGCGCCCAGCCGGTCTGCCCGGGCCCGCCGGCGCCCGCCGTGCTCGCGGTCGGCTGCGGGGTGAACGCCAGCACCTCGCGCGGGTCCTTGGCCGCCTTCTGGGCGCCCGCCACCGACACCGCCTTGCCGAACTCCCGGCGCACCCGCTCCGAGAGGTTCGCCGCCGTCGGCGCCTGCTCGGCCGGGTCGGTCGGGCTCGGCGCGGGCAGCGCGTGCACCACGCAGTCCAGCGAGGCCGGCTCGCGGCCGGTCAGCACCGAGGACAGCAGCGTCGCGTCGTTCTCGTGCTTGGCGTACGCCTGCGGGTAGCCGCTGCGCTGCACCTGCTGGGCGGCGTCGGTCAGCGGCATCTGCGCGTACCCGTCCACCTTCACCAGCGCGTCCAGGAACTTGTTGGTCGCGTACACCGGGTTCATGATCTGCTCGACGGTGCCCCAGCCCTGCGAGGGGCGCTGCTGGAACAGGCCCACCGAGTCCCGGTCGCCGCCCTCCAGGTTGCGCAGCTTCGACTCCTGGATGGCCGTCGCCAGCGAGATGGTCACCGCCCGCTCCGGCAGGCCGCGGGACATCGCCACCGCCGTGATGGTGGCCGCGTTCGCCGCCGCCGTGAGCTCCAGCGTCCCCGAGCCGGCCGCGGTGGTGATGGTGCAGCCCTCGTCCGGGGGCGAGATCTTGTCCCGGTTCAGCCACACGATCAGGCCGCCGACCACCGCCAGCGCCAGCACCCCGACCAGCACCCGCCGCCACGGCCGCCGGCGCGGCGCCTCGTACGCGGCGTCCGCCGGGTCGTAGTCGGCGTCCTGCGCGTCGTAGTCGGCGTCCTCGGCCACGGGTGGCCCCCTTCCCTGGTTGGTGCGGTCGCAGCGGTCCCGGCCCGGCGCGCGCTGTTCGCGGACACCGTAACCGCTCGGACGGCCGTACGGGTCCGCGCGGTTGCGCGGCCGCCCGCGGCGGGGGCCGGCGGCGGCGGACAGGACCGGCAACCTTACCGATCGGGCCGCGCCGTATCGATAGGGTGGCCGCCATGAGCAGCCCGAACGAGCCCCTCGACCTGACCCTCGACGGCGGCGCCCTGACCGCCCGCCTCGTCGACTTCCCGTCCGTCAGCGGTGAGGAGACCGCCCTCGCGGACGCCGTCGAGACCGCGCTCCGGGCCTTCCCGCACCTCACCGTCGACCGCTACGGCAACAACGTGGTGGCCCGCACCCACTTCGGCCGGGACGAGCGGGTGGTGCTCGCCGGGCACCTGGACACCGTGCCGATCGCCGACAACGTGCCCTCGCACGTCGAGGGCGACCTGCTCTACGGCTGCGGCACCTCCGACATGAAGTCCGGCGTCGCCGTGCAGCTGCGGCTCGCCGCCACCCTCACCGCGGCCAACCGGGACGTCAGCTACGTCTTCTACGACTGCGAGGAGGTGGAGGCCGACCGCAACGGCCTCGGCCACCTGTTCGCCGTCCACCCCGACTGGCTGGCCGGGGACTTCGCCGTCCTGATGGAGCCCAGCGGCGCCGTCGTCGAGGGCGGCTGCCAGGGCAGCCTGCGCGCCGACATCACGCTCACCGGCGTCCGGGCCCACGCCGCCCGCAGCTGGCTCGGCGACAACGCCATCCACAAGGCCGCCGAGGTGCTGCGCCGGCTCGCCGAGTACCAGCCGCGCCGGGTGGAGATCGACGGCCTGGAGTACCGCGAGGGCCTGAACGCCACCCGGATCGACGGCGGCGTCGCCGGGAACGTCATCCCCGACGAGTGCCGGATCCACGTCGCCTTCCGGTTCGCCCCCGACCGCACCCTGGAGCAGGCCGAGGAGCACCTGCGGTCGGTCTTCGAGGGCTACCAGCTGGAGATCGTGGACGCCTCGCCCGCCGCGCTGCCCGGCCTCGGCCTGCCCGCCGCGCGGGACTTCCTGGCCGCCGTCGGCGGCGAGCCCCGGGCCAAGTTCGGCTGGACCGACGTGGCCCGGTTCTCCGCGCACGGCGTCCCCGCCGTCAACTACGGCCCCGGCGACCCGAACCTGGCCCACAAGCGCGAGGAGCACTGCTCGCTCGCCGCGATCGCCGAGGTCGAGCAGCGGCTGCGGGACTGGCTCACCGCGTAGCGCGGCGGGGCCCTCCGGCCGGGCCGGAGGGCCGGTGGAGTCGGGCGGGGTTCGCCCGACTCCCGCCTGGGCGACGGCTGTTATTTACCTCGGATCGCACCTCGTCAGGCGTAGGGTTTCGTCATGACAGCCAACGGAGATGAACCCGTCCGCCGGCAGAAGAAGCCGTGGCCCGAGAAGCGCAAGGGCCCCGTGCTGCTGCGGCGCGACCAGGTCGAGACGAGTACGACGGACCAGCGGCTGCTGGACACCACCGGGCCCACCGACTGGTTGCACACCGACCCGTGGCGGGTGCTGCGGATCACCTCGGAATTCGTCGAGGGCTTCGGCGCGCTCGCCGAACTCCCCACCGCCATCAGCGTGTTCGGATCGGCCCGGACGCCGGTCGGCTCGCCCGAGTACGAGGCCGGGGTGGAGATCGGCCGGGCCTTGGCCGAGGCCGGCTACGCGGTGATCACCGGCGGCGGCCCCGGCGCGATGGAGGCCGCCAACAAGGGCGCCACCGAGGCCGGCGGGCTGAGCGTCGGCCTGGGCATCGAGCTGCCCTTCGAGCAGGGCCTGAACGAGTACGTCGACCTGGGCCTGAACTTCCGCTACTTCTTCGTCCGCAAGACGATGTTCGTGAAGTACGCCCAGGGCTTCGTGGTCCTCCCCGGCGGGCTCGGCACCCTGGACGAGCTGTTCGAGGCGCTCACCCTGGTGCAGACGAAGAAGGTCACCCGGTTCCCGGTCATCCTGTTCGGCAGCGCCTACTGGGGCGGGCTGGTGGAGTGGCTCACCTCCACCCTGGTCGCCCAGGGCAAGGCCAACCCGGCCGACCTCGAACTGTTCCACGTCACCGACGACGTGACCGAGGTGCTGAAGATCCTGGACGCCGCGCGCGGCCCGAAGGGCACCCCCGCGTAGCGCGGGTGGCGACGGGCCGCCGCGGCGCGCGGTGACGGGCCGTCAGGCCAGCCCCCGGCGGGCCGCCGCCGGGGGGCGGGTGCCGCGGATCGAGGCCACCATGTCCAGCACCTGGCGGGTCTCGGCGACCTGGTGCACCCGGTAGACCTGCGCGCCCAGCCAGGCCGAGACCGCCGTGGTGGCCAGGGTGCCGAGCAGCCGCTCGTCCACCGGCTTGTCCAGGGTCTCGCCGACGAAGTCCTTGTTGGAGAGCGAGACCAGCACCGGGAAGCCGGTCGCGGTCATCTCCGGCAGCCGCCGGGTCGCCTCCAGCGAGTGCCGGGTGTTCTTCCCGAAGTCGTGCCCCGGGTCGATGATCAACCCGTCGCGCCGCACGCCCAGTTCGAGCGCCCGCTCGGCCAGGCCGACGGTCACCGCCAGGATGTCCGCCATCACGTCCTCGTACCCCACCCGGTGCGGACGGGTGCGCGGCTCGGCGCCGCCCGCGTGCGTGCACACCAGGCCCGCGCCGTACCGGGCCGCGACCTCCGCGAGCTTCGGGTCGAAGCCGCCCCAGGCGTCGTTCAGCAGGTCCGCGCCGACCTCGCAGACCGCCTCGCCGACCTCGTGCCGCCAGGTGTCCACGCTGATCACCGCGTCCGGGTGGCGCTTGCGCAGCTCCGCCACGAACGGCACCGTGCGGCGCAACTCCTCCTCCACCGTGACCTCTTCGCCCGGACCGGCCTTCACCCCGCCGATGTCCAGGATCGCCGCGCCCTCGGCCACCGCCCGGTCCGCGGCCGCGAACGCCGCCTCGTCCGCGAAGGTCGCCCCCCGGTCGAAGAACGAGTCCGGGGTGCGGTTCACGATCGCCATGACGACCAGCTCGTCCGGGCCGAACTCCCGCGTGCCGAGGCGTAGTGCCACCGGTGTCTCCTCCTCAGCGCTCCCGGGTGCAATGATGGGCCCCGGCCTGTACAGGGACCATGATCCCACCGTAGCCCTCGCGGGCGGGCCGAAGCCGACCGGGAACTGCCGGGAACTGACGGAGGACAGCTCGTGTTCGTGGTGATCGTGATCGCGATGGCCCTGGTGGTCGGCGGCGCCGCAGTGGTGGCGCTGGGCGGCGGCGGAACGCTGCCCGAGGCCGAACACGACCGGCTCGCCGTGCGCCTCCCGCAGGACCGCGCGCTCAGCCGCACCGACGTCGACGAGCTCCGCCTCCCGATGGCGCTGCGCGGCTACCGGATGGACGAGGTCGACGACCTGCTCGACCGCCTCGGCGCCGAACTCTCCCTCCGCGACGCGCGGATCGCCGAACTCGAGGCCGTCGGCGCGGTCCGCGGCTCGGTGGCCGCCACCGAGGGCGCGACCGGCGAACCGCTGCCCGGGCTGGAGTCCTTCACCGCCGTCCTGGAGAAGGCGCCGCAGGGCCCGGCGACCGGCGAGGTCACCGCGGACGCGGAGGGCGGCGTCACCGAGGCCACCGACCTGGTCGCGGACCAGGACGCGGACACCGCCGCGGGCCCGGCCGCCACCGAGCGGAAGGGCGACCGGGCGTGACCGGTGCGGTCCTCGGGGCCGACGGGCTGCGGCGCTGCGGCTGGGGGGACTCGGCCGAGGACTACCGGGCCTACCACGACACCGAATGGGGCCGCCCGGTCCACGGCGACCGGGCCCTGTTCGAGCGGATCACCCTGGAGGCGTTCCAGTCCGGGCTGTCCTGGATCACCATCCTGCGCCGCCGCGAGGGCTTCCGGACGGCCTTCCGGGGCTTCGACCCGGCGGCGGTCGCCGAGTTCGACGACGCCGACGTCGAACGGCTGCTCGCGGACACCGGGATCATCCGCAACCGCGCCAAGATCCTGGCCACCGTGGCCAACGCGAAGGCGGCCCGGGCGCTGGCCGACGGCGAACTCGACACCCTGGTCTGGAGCCACGCCGGCGACCCCGCCCGCCCCGCCCCCCGCACCCTCGCGGACGTGCCCGCGGTGACCCCCGGGTCGACGGCGCTGGCGAAGGACCTCAAACGGGCCGGCTTCCGCTTCGTCGGACCGACCACCGCGTACGCGCTGATGCAGGCCTGCGGACTGGTGAACGACCACCTCGCCGACTGCCACGCCCGGTAGCCCCGCGGCCGCCCGGCCGACCACGGACCTTGCCCGGCCCCCTCCCGCCGCGCGCAGTTCCCTGCGCCCCTGGCAGGCGGGGGCCGGGCGGGGAGCAGGGGCCCGGGGAGGGCTAGCGGCCGGTGAAGGCGGGCTTCTCCTTGGCGAGGAAGGCGTCGACGGCGATGGTGTGGTCCGCGCTGTTGCCGGCGAGGGTCTGGAGTTCGTCCTCCTTGTCGAGGAGTTCGTCGAGGGAGTGCGAGGCGGCGTAGGCGAGGGAGGCCTTGATCGCGCCGTAGGCGACGGTGGGGCCGTTGGCCAGGGTGAGGGCGAACTCGCGGGCGGCGGCGGCGAGTTCGGCAGCGGGGAGGACGCGGGTGGCGAGGCCGAGGGTGAGGGCCTCGTCGGCGCGGACGGTGCGGGGGAGCATCAGGAGCTCGGTGGCCCTCGCGTGGCCGACCAGCCGGGGGAGGGTCCAGGAGGCGCCGGAGTCGGCGGTGAGGGCGACCCCCGCGAAGGAGGTGTTGAAGCCCGCGGTGTCGGCCAGCAGCCGGAAGTCGCAGGCGAAGGCGAGCGAGGCCCCGGCGCCGGCGGCGATGCCGTTGACGGCGGCGACGGTGGGCTTGCGCATCCCGGCCAGGGCGCGGACCAGCGGGTTGTAGTGCTCGCCGACGGTGCGCAGCGCGCCCTCGCCGGTCTCGCGCTGGCGCTGGAGCAGGCCGACGTGCTCCTTGAGGTCCTGGCCGACGCAGAAGGCCTTGTCGCCGGCGCCGGTGAGCAGCACGGCCCGGACGTCGGGGTCGGTGGCGGCGGTGGTGACGGCGTCCCGGAGGGCGACCTTGGTGGGGACGTCGAGGGCGTTCATGGCGGCGGCGCGGTCGATGGTGAGGACGGCGAGGGCGCCGTCGCGCTCGTAGCGGACGGTGTCGGACATGGGTGAGGGCTCCCCGGGTCGCGGTGGCTGTCGTGGGCCAGCATGCCGGTTCGCGGCCGGGCGGGGGAGTGTGAGGTGCCGCACCTCCGGAGGGCGTGTCGGAGTGCGGCGCGATGCGGCTTTCGGCAGGTAATCGGCGCTTTTCGGCTGGTTGGCGAAGGTTGGCGCAGAGAGTGATGTTGGTCATCCAGCGGTTGCATGCGGGATAATGGCTTCCGATCAATGCGTTCGATACCGGCGGTGGACGGACTGTCCGGTGCGTACCTGAACGGTTGCAGGAAGGGGAACGAGCATGGCGGCCATGAAGCCGCGGACGGGTGACGGCCCGCTGGAGGTCACCAAAGAGGGGCGGGGCATCATCATGCGAGTTCCGCTCGAAGGGGGCGGGCGCCTGGTGGTGGAGCTGACGCCGGACGAGGCGGACGCTCTGGGCGAGGCCCTCAAGAAGGCCTGCGGCTGATCTGCAGGTGGTGACCCCGCACCTCCCCGGCGATCGGCGAGGTGCTCGACGGGCCCGGCTCCCCGCTGCGGGGGCCGGGCCCGTTCCGCGTGTCCGGGCTCGTTCCGCGTGTCCGGCCCCGTTCCGCGTGTCCGGCCCGGGGCGGTCAGCGCTTGACGGCGCAGAGCAGCCCGTCCGAGACCGGGAGCAGGGCGGGCAGCAGGGTGTCGCTCTCCCGGATGTCGGCGACCAGGTCGCGCACGGCCCGGGTCTGCGGGTCGTCGGCCTCGGGCTCGGCGAGCCGGCCCTCCTGGAAGACGCCCTCGAAGCAGACCACGCCGCGCGGGCGCAGCAGCCGCACCGCCTCGGTGAGGTGGAAGCCGGAGTCGGCCGGGTCGCCGTCGCAGAACACCAGGTCGTACTGGCCGTCGGCGAGCCGGGGCAGCACGTCCCGGGCCCGGCCGGGGATGCAGCGGGCCCGGTTGCCGGCGAACCCGGCGGCCCGGTACGCCTCGCGGGCGTACTGCTGGCGGACCGGCTCGGCGTCGACGGTGGTGAGCACCCCGTCGGGGCGCATGCCGCGCAGCAGGTAGACGCCGGAGACGCCGGTGCCGGTGCCGATCTCGACCACCGCCTTGGCGTCCAGCGCGGCGGCCAGCAGCCGCAGCGCGGCGCCGCCGCTGGGGCCGATCGCGCGTATGCCGGTGCGGGCCGACTGGGCCCGGGCGTAGGTCAGCACCGCGTCCTCGCCGACGTAGGTGTCGGCGAGGGCCGCTCGCTGGGGCCCGAACTCGGTGATGGCTGCCTCTTCCGGAGCGCCGGTGCCGACCCAAGTCGACAAATTCCAGCGACAGACTACTGGCCGCCCGGGAACCGCGTTCGACGGCTGGCCGTTGAACTGCTACGGGCGGCCGGACCGTCCGGGGCGGTCGCTGTTCGACGGCTCTTATCCGGGCTTGACGGGTGAGGTGGATATGGTGGTGGCTCTGCTGGGCAGAAGAGCCGACCGAGGAGGTGTGGCCGAGGGCGACGTCCCTGTGCAGCGGCACCCCCGCGGCCTCACGTCGATCCGTACGCCGAAGCCCGTGATGAACCAGTCTGTGCACTCCCCCCTGGACAAGTCGACCGCAGCCGACGACTCGGTGGCCGGGGCCGCCGGCACGCTCGCGTCCTTCGCGGAGGGGCCCGACGCGCAGAGCTGGACGCCGCCCAGCTGGGAAGAGATCGTCGAGGCGCACAGCGCCCGGGTCTACCGCCTGGCCTACCGGCTGACGGGCAACCAGCACGACGCCGAGGACCTCACCCAGGAGGTCTTCGTCCGGGTGTTCCGCTCGCTGTCCACGTACACCCCCGGCACCTTCGAGGGCTGGCTGCACCGGATCACCACCAACCTGTTCCTGGACATGGTCCGCCGCCGCCAGCGGATCCGCTTCGACGCCCTCGCCGAGGACGCGGCGGAGCGCCTGGCCAGCCGCGAGCCCAGCCCCGCCCAGCACTTCAGCGACACCCACTTCGACGCGGACGTCCAGCAGGCGCTGGACACCCTCGCCCCGGAGTTCCGGGCCGCCGTGGTGCTCTGCGACATCGAGGGCCTCTCGTATGAGGAGATCGCCGCCACCCTCGGGGTGAAGCTCGGCACCGTCCGCAGCCGGATCCACCGCGGCCGCTCGCACCTGCGCGCGGCCCTCAAGCACCGGGCGCCGAACGCCGCCGCGGGCCGTTCGCGCCGGGGCGGTTCCGCCGAGCCCGTGCCGGTCGGCGCCGAGCAGGCCGTCAGCGACCGGAGGGGGTCATGAGCGATCGCGCCCCCGAGCGCGCGGACACCACCGGCCGCCCGCGCTGGGCGCCGCTGCGCCGCGCCGAGCAGGCGGCGGCGGGGCCCGAGTTGCGTCCGCTGGCGGTCCGTCCGGTCGAACCGGCCGCCGAGGAGCACCACCTGGGCGACCGGCTGTCCGGGTACCTGGACGGCGAGTTGGGCCACGACGCCCGCGAGCGGGTCCAGGCCCACCTGGCGACCTGCCCGGACTGCCTGGCCGAGGCCGAGCAGGCCCGGTCGGTCAAGCGCGCGCTGAGCGAGTCCGCCCCGCCCGGCCCGTCGTCGGCCCTGATGGCCCGGCTGCTGGCCGTCGCCGCGCTGCCCGAGGACGAGCCCGGCCAGGACGGCCCGCCGGGCCCCGGCGGCGGCGTGTTCGGCGCCAGCCGGCTCACCGGCGGCTCGTTCGGCCGCGGATCGGGCTTCGGCGGCGGCGCGCTCGGCGCGGACGCCCCGATACCCGGGATCGACCCGCGGGCCGGCCTGTTCGGCGCCCGCCCGTCCGCCCTGCCGCGCCGCGAACCGGACGCGGACGTCCGCCCGCTGGCCGCCGGCCTCGGCGAGCTGCCGGTCTCCCGGCCGCCCGCGCGCGGGCGCCGGCTGGTGTTCGCCGCCGCCGGGGCGTTCTCGGTCGCCGCGGTCACCCTCGGCGGGGTCGGCGGCGTCACCGCCGGGCAGAGCCCGAGCCGGCAGCCCAGCAGCGTCACCCCGGTCGGCGGCTCGATCGTCCCGGTCAACGCCCAGCAGCCGGTCAACCCCCCGCAGCAGGTCGACGAGTACCCGCTGCGCGCCCGGTACCAGCTCAGTCCGCCCACGCCCACCGGTGACCCGCGCCAGCTCCTGCGCTAGCCTGCCTTCACCGGCACGCCGTCGACGCCGGTCACCCGGGTGGTCTTTACCACGGTTTCATCCTCCGGGGGCCGGGGGAACGGCCGACCGCGTTTACCCTTGGTTCAGCGTTGTCGGGTGCTGGGAGTTCAGGTGTTCGGAGACATAGGCGGACTGGAGGTCGTGACGATCGTCGTCATGGCCATCGTGATCTTCGGCCCGGACAAGCTCCCCAAGCTGATCCAGGACACGATGGGCTTCATCCGCAAGATCCGCTCCTTCGCGGACAGCGCGAAGGAGGACATCCGGAGCGAACTCGGGCCGGAGTTCCAGAACTTCGACTTCGAGGACCTCAACCCGAAGACCTTCGTCCGCAAGCAGCTGCTCGGCGACGGCGACGACCCGCTGGGCCTCAAGGACCTCAAGGACAGCGTCGACCTCAAGTCCGCGCTGAACGGGGACCCCGCCCCGACGCCCACCGCCTCGGTCGACTTCAGCAAGAGCGCCAGCCCCGGCCCGGCCCTGGCCGCCGGCGAGCGCCCCCCGTTTGACCCCGACGCCACCTGAGGACGCCCCTCCTCCCCGCGACGCCCCGTCCTGCTCCGGCAAGGCGGGGCATCGTCGTCCGCGCCGCTAGGGTGTCACTACCCTCCCCGGACGGCGGACCCGTGGGCTCCGTCACGCCGGGCCGCGCACCGGCCCGGTTCCCCGGACGGGAGGGCCCGGGTGCGCGACCATGGGACGCCCGGGGAGCACAGCTGAGGAGAGGCCCGCAGTGGACGCCACGCACCGTACCGGAGGCACTGCCGCCGCCGCCCGCCGCGCCACCGACCCGCTGGCCGGCTACCACGCCGCCGACTTCCCCTGGTACGGGCTCGACGAGGGCTGGACCGGCCGCCGCTGGCTCGGCCAGGTCGGCACCGGCCAGCGCGGCGCCGACACCGGCGCCCCCGACTACGGCACCCTCGGCCACGGCGACGAACCCGCCCGCGGCCCCGAACCCCGCGACACCCGCCGGTTCGCCGTGGTGGTCACCGTCGCCCGCCGCGAGGTGCGCCGCAGCGCCGACAACACCGGCACCCTCGAAGCGACCTCCGCCTCCTCCGCCGCCTGGCTGGCCGGCTCCGGCCTGCTCGCCGCGACCTGGCCCGGCAACCTCGACCGCACCCTGCGGCAGAACTGGCTCGACCAGCAGTCCGCCCTCGCCTGGGACCTGGCCGACGACCTCGACGGCCCCGCCTGGACCTCGCTCACCCTCCCGGTCAACGGCCTCCCGCAGCCCTTCCGCTACCGCGAGTCCGAACACGGCTGGGTCCTGGCCGGCGAGGCCCCCGGCGTGCTGATCGGCGCCTACGGCCGCTCGGTCTCCGCGTACGGCGTCGGCTTCACCGCCGTCACCGACCTGGGCAGCTACGACGGCCGCTGAGGCCCGGCGGAACCGACCCCCGTGCAGATCTCCTTCGCCACCGCCCCCGGCCACCCCGACCGCCCGAACGAGGACCTCGTCCTGGCCGGCCCCGACACCGTCCTGGTCCTCGACGGCGCGGGCCTGCCCGACGGCACCGCGACCGGCTGCGCGCACGGCGTGCCCTGGTTCGTCCGCACCCTCGGCGCCGAACTGCTCCACCGCACCCCGGACGGCGACCGCCCCCTGCCGGACTGCCTGGCCGACGCCCTCGCCGCCACCGCCCGCCGCCACGGCCCCGGCTGCGACCTCGCCCACCCCATGACCCCCACCGCCGCCGTCGCCCTGCTCCGCCGCACCGGGGACGACGCGCAGTGGCTGGTGCTCGCCGACTCCACCGTCCTGCTCGACCTCCCCGACGGCCCGCGCGCCGTCTCCGACCACCGGGTCGGCGACGTGACGGACCGTCAACTCCGCGACCTCGCCGACCGCCTCGACGGCCTCCCCGCCCCCGACCGCCGCGCCCTCCTCACCGCCGCCCAGCGCGAGGCCATGAACACCCCCGACGGCTACTGGGTGGCCGGCCCCGACCCCGCCGCCGCCCGGCACGCCCTCACCGGCACCGCCCCCTGGACCGCCCTGCGCGGCGCCGCCCTGCTCACCGACGGCGCCGCCCGCCCCGTCGACGACTTCGCCACCACCGACTGGCCCGGCCTCCTCACCCTCCTCCGGGACACCGGCCCGCAATCCCTCATCGACCACACCCGCGCCCTGGAACGCACCGACCCCCACCACACCCGCTGGCCCCGCACCAAGACCCACGACGACGCCACCGCCGCCCTGCTCCGCCCCTGAAACGCCGGAACCGGCCCCGGGACACTCGCCCGGAGCCGGTCGCGGCCGGAAGGACCGTCAGAACTTGTTCTTCGGGGTCAGGCCCAGCGAGAGGCCCGAGAGGCCGCGCTGGCGGCCGGAGAGCTTGCCGGCGATGGTGCGCAGGGCGGCGCCGGCCGGGGACTCGGGGTTGGAGAGGACGACCGGGCGGCCGTCGTCGCCGCCCTCGCGGAGGCGGACGTCGATCGGGATGGAGCCGAGGACGGGGACGGTGGCGCCGACGGTGCGGGTGAGGGCGTCGGCGACGGTCTGGCCGCCGCCGGTGCCGAAGACGTCGATCATCTCGTCGCAGTGCGGGCAGGGCATGCCCGACATGTTCTCGATGACGCCGACGATCTTCTGGTGGGTCTGCAGGGCGATGGTGCCGGCCCGCTCGGCGACCTCGGCGGCGGCCATCTGCGGGGTGGTGACGATCAGGATCTCGGCGTTCGGGACGAGCTGGGCGACCGAGATGGCGATGTCGCCGGTGCCGGGCGGCAGGTCGAGGAGGAGGACGTCGAGGTCGCCCCAGTAGACGTCGGCGAGGAACTGCTGGAGGGCGCGGTGCAGCATCGGGCCGCGCCACACCACCGGGGCGTTGCCCGGGGTGAACATGCCGATCGAGATGACCTTCACGCCGTTCGCCGACGGCGGCATGATCATGTCCTGGACCTGGGTCGGCCGGCCCTCGACGCCCAGCATCCGGGGCACGCTGTGGCCGTAGATGTCGGCGTCCACCACGGCGACCTTCAGCCCGTCCGCGGCCAGCGCCGCCGCCAGGTTGACCGTCACCGAGGACTTGCCGACGCCGCCCTTGCCGGAGGCCACCGCGTACACCCGGGTCAGGGTGCCGGGCTTGGCGAACGGGATCTCCCGCTCGGGGGCGCCGCCGCGCAGCAGCTGCGACAGCTCGCGGCGCTGCTCCTCGCTCATCACGTCGAGCTCGACGGAGACGGAGGAGACCCCCGGCACCGCGGAGACCGCGTCGGTGACCCGCTGGGTGATCGTCTCGCGCATCGGACAGCCGGAGACGGTGAGGTACACCGCGACCTTCACCGCGCCGCCGTCGCCGATCTCGACGGATTTCACCATGCCGATCTCGGTGATCGGACGGTTGATCTCCGGGTCGTGGACGGTCGCCAGGGCTTCCTGGACGGACTGCTCCGTCACCCCGGCCGCCACCTCTGTCTCGTTGGCCATGTGTTGATGGTACGGCGCGGCACCTCGCGTCCGACTCGC
The DNA here is from genome assembly GCF_000721345.1 of Kitasatospora sp. NRRL B-11411. NCBI lineage: Bacteria > Bacillati > Actinomycetota > Actinomycetes > Kitasatosporales > Streptomycetaceae > Kitasatospora > Kitasatospora sp. NRRL B-11411. Next base: position 55,136 of record NZ_JOGH01000024.1, read on the forward strand.
TGCGGGCGTGCCGCCGGTCACAACGTGTCGGCGGACTCCCGGCGGTCGTCCAGTTCCTTGAGCAGGGCCTGCAGTTCGGCGCGGACGCCGCCCAGTTCGGAGGTGATGAAGGCGCGGGTGGCGACCTCGCCGAGCCCCTGGCGCAGCGCCGCGACCTCGCGGGTCAGGTACTCGGTGTCGGCGATGTTGCGGTCGCTGCGGGCCCGGTCCTGCTCCATGTTGACCCGGTCCCGGTCGTCCTGGCGGTTCTGCGCGAGCAGGATCAGCGGGGCCGCGTACGAGGCCTGCAGGGAGAGCACCAGGGTGAGGAAGATGAACGGGTAGCCGTCGAAGTGGACGGCCGTCGGCAGCAGGGTGTTCCACACCACCCAGACGACGATCACCACCGTCATCCAGACGATGAACCGCCCGGTGCCCAGGAAGCGAGCGATCCGCTCGGACAGCTTGCCGAACGCCTCCGGGTCCCAGGCCGGCAGCCGGATCAGCCCGGGGCGGCCGGTGCGCGGCTGGTCCAGCCGGGAGCGCGGGCCGCCGGCCGCCGGCCGCTCCTCGCGGCGGCCGCGCTGCTCCCGGGCCCGCAGCTCGCGCAGCTGCCGCAGTTCGCGCAGCTCGCCCTGGATCCGCTGGCCCGGGCCGCTGTTCTCGTCGCGCCGCTTGCGGTCACCGTCCACTGTGCACCTCGTCCGTCTCCGTTCCGATGCCGTGCGCGGTGCCCTCGCGCCAGTCCTCGGGCAGCAGGTGGTCCAGCACGTCGTCCACCGTGACGGCGCCCAGCAGGTGGTCGTCCTCGTCCACCACCGGCGCCGCCACCAGGTTGTACGTGGCCAGGTAGGAGGTGATGAGCGGCAGCGGGGTGTTCGGCGGCAGCGGGTCCAGGTCGTCGTCGACCAGCGAGCCGACCAGGGTGTACGGGGGTTCGCGCAGCAGCCGCTGGAAGTGCACGGTGCCCAGGTACGTCCCGGTCGGGGTCTCGTTCGGCGGGCGGCACACGTACACCTGGGCGGCCAGGGCCGGCTTGGTGTCGGAGACCCGGACCCGGGCCAGCGCCTCGGCCACCGAGGCGTCCGGCTCCAGCACGATCGGCTCGGTGGTCATCAGCCCGCCCGCGGTGTCCTCCTCGTAGGAGAGCAGGCGGCGCATCTCCTCGGCCTCGGCCGGTTCCATCAGCCGCAGCAGGCGTTCGGCGTCGGCCTCCGGGAGTTCGGAGAGCAGGTCGGCGGCGTCGTCCGGGTCCATGGTCTCCAGGATGTCGGCGGCGCGTTCCTCCTTCAGCTTGCCGATGATCTCCACCTGGTCGTCCTCCGGCAGCTCCTCCAAGACGTCGGCCAGCCGGTCGTCGTCGAGCGCGGCGGCGACCTCGGCCCGGCGCTTCGCCGACAGGTGGTGCATGACGTTGGCCAGGTCGGCCGGCCGGAGCTGTTCGAAGGTGGCCAGCAGGTTGGCCGCGCCCTGGCCCTCCTCGGTCAGCGAGAACCCGGTCACCGCCGACCAGTCGAGCAGCAGCTGCTCGCCCTTCGCCTTCCGGAGCCGGCTCGGGCGCCCGACCTGCACGAACACCTTGTCGATCTCCCACTCGCGCAGCCGGGTCTGCACCATCGCCACGTCCAGGACGGTCACCTCGGCGGCGGTCTTGGTCCGGGTCACGGTGCGGTCCAGCAGTTCGGCCAGCACCAGCGTCTCGGACGGGCGCTGCTCGAACCGGCGCATGTTCAGCAGCCCGGTGGACAGCACCTGGCCGGACTCCAGGCTGGTCACCCGGGTCATCGGCAGGAAGATCCGCCGCCGCCCGATCACCTCCACCACCAGCCCGAGCACCCGCGGCGGGCGCCCGCCCAGCCGCAGCGAGACCACGACGTCCCGGACCCGGCCCACCTGGTCCCCGTTCGGGTCGAAGACCGCGACCCCGGAGAGGTGGGAGATGAAGACCCGCCCGCCAGGCCCCGCCATACGAGACTCCCTCCGGGAAACGGACACAACCCCCCAAATCTAGCCGCAGCCGGGGAGGGTGACGCGTCGGCACGAGCGGGCGGGCGCGAAGCCGCGGGGAGGGGGACGCGGGACGGCGCCGCGTCGGCGTCAGCGCTTGCGCTTCTTGAGGAGCAGCTTGGGCAGCCCCGCCGGGGCCGGCTGCCGGGTGGTCGCGGCGGTGGGCAGCGGCGCGGCGGCGAGGGCGTCGTCGGGGAGCGGGGCGAGCGGGCCGTCGCCGGGGGTGAGGCGCAGGACGTGGCACTCGCGGGCCCAGCGGTCGCCGATGGTGTCGGTGTCGGGGGCGTTGAGGCGCTTGCCCTTGAGCTCCTCGACGGCGCCGTCCCAGGCGGGGGTGCCGGGTTCGAGGCGGGTGACGGCGGCGGTGAGGGCGGCCAGCCGGCCCCACTTGTCCTTGCTGCGCAGCGTGACCACGGCGGAGGAACTGGCGGCGAGCCCGTGCAGGGGCTGTTCGGAGCCGTCGCCGACGACGACGATCGCGCCGTCGTGCCAGGCGTGCCAGAGCGGGCGGGCGTGCGGCTGGCCGGCGGCCTGGACCCAGAGCAGGCCGGACTTCTTGGCGGCTTCCTCCACCAGGGCCCGGTCGAGGAAGTCCGTCGGGCTCGCGGTCGTCGTACGCTCCATGCCGCACAGCGTACGGCCTGGGGTGTCCGCGGCCGGTCCCATCCCCCGGACGACAGTGCCGTAACTGCCGGACAGCCCTTACCGTATAGGCCGTCCACCCCACTGCCCGAAGGAGCGCCGTGACCGCCGTCAGCACCACCGCCCCCGCCGCACCCCCGGCGCTCGGGGAACGACGGCACCTGCCGCGCACCGACCTGCTGCTGCTGGCGGTGTCGATCGCGGGCATCTCGCTGTCCGCGCCGCTGATCAGCGCGACGGCCGCGCCCGCGCTGGCGATCGCGTTCTGGCGCAACGGCATGTCGGTGGCGGTGCTCGGCCCGTACGCGCTGTGGCGGCACCGGGCCGAGCTGCGCGGCATCCCGCGGCGGGCGCTGCTGCTGGCGGTGGCGGCGGGCGCGCTGCTGGCGCTGCACTTCGCGCTGTGGATGCCCAGCCTGCGGATGACCTCGGTGGCCTCGGCGACCGCGCTGGTGACCACGACCCCGCTGTGGACGATCCTGCTGATGCGGCTGTTCGGGGTGCGGGCGCCGCGGCTGGTGTGGCTGGGCACGGGCCTGGCGTTCGCGGGCGTGCTGGTGCTGACCGGCGTCGACCTGGCGGTCTCGACGCGGGCCCTGCTGGGCGACGGCCTGGCGCTGGCGGCGGGCGCGGCGGCGGCCGGGTACATGCTGCTGGGCGCGGAGGTGCGGCGCACCGTGTCGACCACCGCGTACACCCTGGTCTGCTACGCGACCTGCGCCCTCGTGCTGCTGGCCCTCTGCCTGCTGACCGGCGTCCGGATGGGCGGCTGGTCGGCGGGCGCGTGGTGGCAGATCTTCCTGCTGATGGTGGCGGCGCAGCTGCTCGGGCACTCGCTGAGCAACCGGGTGGTGCGCACCCTGGGCCCGTCGATCACCTCGACGGCGATCCTGCTGGAGACCCCGGGCGCGGCGCTGATCGCCGCGGTGTGGCTGGGCCAGTGGCCGCCGGCCGCGGCCTACCCGGCGGTGGGGCTGATCCTGCTGGGCCTGGTGCTGGTGGCCCGGGCGGAGCGCCGCTGACGCCCCGCCCGCCCCGGGCCCGCCGCGCGCCCCGCCCGCTGCGGGCTCCCCGCCGGGCCGGTCACAGCCAGCCGTTGCGGCGGAAGCCCCGGTACATGCCCACGCAGATCAGCGCGATCGCGCCGAGCACGCTCGGGTAGCCGTACGTCCACTTCAGCTCGGGCATGTTGTCGAAGTTCATCCCGTACACGCCGGTGATCATGGTCGGCACGGCGAAGATCGCCGCCCAGGCGGTGATCTTGCGCATGTCCTCGTTCTGGGCGACCGAGACCTGCGCCAGGTTGGCCTGCAGCAGCGAGTTGAGCAGCTCGTCGAAGCCGTGCACCTGCTCGCTGACCCGGGCCAGGTGGTCGGCGACGTCCCGGAAGTACTTCTGCATGTCGAGGTCGACCAGCCGCGCGGTGGGCTCGGACAGTTGCTGCATCGGCCGCAGCAGCGGGGTCACGGCGCGCTTGAACTCCAGCACCTCGCGCTTGAGTTGGTAGACCCGGCCGACGTCCGCGCCGCGGCCGCCCTTGTTGGCGAACACGTCGTACTCGATCTCGTCGACGTCGTTCTGCAGCCGCTCGGCGACCAGCAGGTAGTTGTCCACCACGTGGTCGGCGATGGCGTGCAGCACGGCGGCCGGGCCCTTGGCGAGCAGGCCGGTGCCCTCGGCGTCGGCCTCCAGGCGGTGCCGCAGGGCGCGCAGCGAGGAGTGCGCGCCGTGCCGGACGGTGATCACGAAGTCCTGGCCGGCGAAGACCATCAGCTCGCCGGTCTCGACCACCTCGCTGGTCGGGGTGAGCTGCTCGTGCTCGACGTAGCGGACGGTCTTGAAGACCGCGAACAGCATGCCGTCGTACCGCTCGACCTTCGGGCGCTGGTGCGCGTGCACCGCGTCCTCGACGGCCAGCGGGTGCAGGCCGAAGCGCTGCGCGATGCCCTCGAACTCGGCCTCGGTGGGCTCGTGCAGCCCGATCCAGCTGAACGAGCCGGGCCCCGTCTGGTGCGCCGCCTTCACCTGCCGGGCCGCCTCGCGCGGGCTGCACGTCTCGCCCGTGCGCTTGCCCTGCTGGTAGACGGCGCAGTCCACCACGGCGGACGGGGTGTCGCCGGGCTTCGACTCGAACGCGTCGCCGACCCGGCGGCGGGCTGGACGGACGACGGCGGCGCGCAGGTTGTGCATCATCGACATGGCACGGGCTCCCTAGGGCCGGACCGGCGCGCCCCGGGGCGTACCGGGGGACACGACGGCGGAAAACACCGGTGGACACGCCGGGGCTGAGGAAGTGTCAGAAAGCCGTTCGCTGGGCGGGTTTCATCGGATCGGCCCCGGGGAAGGTGCTCTCTCGGCCGCGCGCGACGCTGCGGGGTGGTCCTGGTCAGCCGCGAGGGCGGCGGGCGAGGGTGGGCCGGAGAGAGCTGCCGGTACTGCATGGTCGACTGCTGTCCATCGTGACCACCTCCTCCACGCCGGGGCCCGCGCTGGGGCCGTGGCGGCCCTGGTTCGCATCCACAAGGCCGACCGCTCACATTAACAGCTCTTCCCGGTGCCGTGCCCGGCATTCGCCGTCCGCCGGGTAAAGCTCGCGCCAAGGTTCGACGCGGCGCGCCCGCGCTAAGGTCGCGGCATGGCGCACGACTTCCCTCACTTCGGCGACTTCTCGCAACCGGGCGGCGACCCGGGCCCGACCCGGCAGACCGTCCTCACCCTGGTCGAGGCCCGGCTGACCGGCACCTTCGGCGAACCCACCGGCCGGGCCGCCGTCACCTTCGTCGGCGCGGACCGGATCGAGGTGCTGCGGTTCGGCCCCGACGCCGACGGCCTGGTCCGGTACGCGACGCTCGGCATGGCGGCCGCCCCGATGGCCGACCCGACCTCCGCGGTCGTCGACCCGGTGCGCGGCCCGCGCGCCGAACTGGTGCTGACCGTCCGCGGCGGCCGCGACGAGGCGCACAAGGCGCTCGCGGTGTTCGCGGCCAGCCCGCAGGTCGAGGGCCTGGTGGTGGCTCCCGGCGGCTCGCTCGACCTGGGCTCCCCGCTGTGGACCGGCGCCCCGTTCACCTCGGTGCTGGCCGCCGAGCCCGGCGGCCTGGTCGAGGACCTCGAACTCCCCGAGCCCGCCGACCCGGTGCGCTTCCTGCCGCTGCTGCCGATGACCCCCAACGAGGCCGCCTTCAAGCGCGTCCAGGGCGCCGAGGCCCTCCAGGAGCGCTGGCTCCAGCACGGCACCGACCTGCGCGACCCCGGTCGCCGCGGCGTCCCGCTGGACTGACCGCCCGCCGGGCGGCGGGGGTCAGCCGGTGACCGGCGCCGCCCCCGTCGCCTGCGCCAGCAGCTCCTCGTACGCGGCCGGGTCGGTGGTGTGCTCGCCCAGCCGGACGGTCTTGCGGCTGCCGTGGTAGTCGCTGGAGCCGGTGGTGAACAGCCCCAACTCGGCCGCCAGGCCGCGCAGTCGGGCCCGCGCCCGGTCGTCGTGGTCGACGTGGTCGACCTCCAGGCCGCCCAGCCCGGCCGCCGCCAGCTCGGCGATCACCGCGTCCGGCACCGTCCGCCCGCGCTTGTCCGCCGCCGGGTGCGCGAACACCGGCACCCCGCCCGCCGCCCGGACCAGCCGCACCGCCACCGCCGGGTCGGTCTCGTGCTTGCGGACGTCCGCCCGCCCGCCGTTGGCCAGCCACTCGGGCGTGAACGCGTCCGAGACGCTCGCCACCACACCCGCCTCCACCAGCGCCGAGGCGATGTGCGGACGGCCCACCGAACCGTCGCCCGCGATCCGCTGCACCTGCTCCCAGCTGATCGGCGCGCCCAGCTCCCGGCAGCGCTCCACGATCGCCCGCCCGCGCCGGAACCGGTCGGTGCGCACCAGTTCCCGCTCGGCCGCGAAGGCCGGCTCCGCCGGGTCGAACAGGTACGCCAGCAGGTGCATGCTGATGCCGTCCACCTGGCAGGACAGCTCCGCGCCCGGCACCAGCACCAGCCCCGTCCCGGCCACCGCGGCCGCCGCCTCCCCGTACCCGGCCACCGTGTCGTGGTCGGTCAGCGCCACCACGTCCAGCCCGGCGGCCACCGCGTTGGCCACCAGTTCGGCGGGGGAGTCGGTGCCGTCCGAGGCATTGCTGTGGGCGTGCAGATCGATGCGCATGCCGCCAAGGATAGGGAGCCGCCGCGGCCCGGGCGCCGGACGGCCCGTCAGGGCGGGCCCGAGGCCGGCGAACTCGACTGCGGGACGGGGGAGTTCAGCCCAGCAGGCGGGGAGTGAGCGCCCCGCAGGGCAGCAGGCCGAGTTCGGCGCCCGCGTCCCGCAGGTCGGTCAGCACCAGTTCGTCGTGCATCAGCAGCGCCGACTGCTCGGGCCAGGCGATCGCCCACAGCCACAGGCCGCGCGCCTCGCCGACGTACACCGCGCGGTCGTCCGGCGCGCCCGGCACGTGGAACATCGGGGTGGGGCGGCCCGCCGCCATCAGCTTGGCGTCGGCCGGCTTGTACAGCGCCACCGAGTCGCCCGGGTCCGGCCCGTCCAGCCCGGCGTAGCGGGCGCCCAGGCCGATGCCCAGCTCCTCGGCCACCAGCACCAGTTCGCCGAACCCGCCGAGCGGCGCCGGACCGGAGCAGGCGACGGCGGTGGCCCGGGCGCCGGACAGGTCGTCCCCCGCGTGCGCGATGCCGGTGAACAGCCAGCCCACCGGCAGCGGCCAGGGCAGCCAGACCGGTACCTGGGAGCGGTTCACCGCCACGTTCAGCGCCTCGATGCTGGGGGGCAGCACCGGCTGCATCGGGTGCACGGCACCGTGCAGGTCGCACTGCCAGGTGTCGGAGAAGAGACCGGGGGCGCGGACCCGACCGGCGCACCTCGGGCAGCTTGGCTCGCCCCTCATAACCGACAACGGTCCTCCCTCCGGACTGCTGCGTCAAGGACGATCACCCGTAAGGAGTGCGTCACGAGTCGCCCCGGCAACGGCCCGGGTCCGGCAGAGGTGATGTCCCGGGCGGAGCACCGTCAAACCCCCGCAGGTCGGGGTGCCCGAACACACTGACGCCCCGTCCTCCCAGGGGTCTCCTGCGGTGACGGGGCGTCAGCCGGGTATCGGAACGTCGGACGACTCGGAGGTCGGTCCGCGTCCGCTCACACGGCCTTGCACGGCCGGATGTACAGGCGTTCGCCGGTCTGTGCGGCGGCCTTCAGGTACTCGGAGACGGTCTCCGCGTCGGCGATCAGCCGGTCGGTCTCCGTTCCCGCGTGATCCAGGCGGAGGATCTCGAAACGCATGGGCCTCTCCCTTCCCGTCCTCGGGCTCCGAGGCGGACTCGGCCGACGGTCGGCCACCGGCAGGTGGCTCGTCGGCGTTGACTGGGTCGGACGTCCGGCAGGTGCAGTCACCCGTCGTTCCCCCCACTCTCAAGCAGGACTAGTTCAGCGGCACTTTCCCTAGCGGCACTGGAGGGGGGCTGTAGTGCCCCGTTGACCCACCGTGCCGCGACGCTGCTACCCGGCGGTTGCCCGCGGGTAAATCCGTGGTTTCGGCAGCCGGAGGAGGGTGCGGCCGCCGGAGGGTGTTGATCCCGGACGAAATCAAATATTACCCGAGCTAACGATTCTTGTCGCGTGAAAACCGGGGCCGACTTCTGAATGGACGTCAGGAGACCCGCCCGTGGCCCGGATCCGGCCGGAAACTCCCGCCGGCCCCGGCCGGGCCGCTCAGGCGGACCAGAACGCGGCCAGCGCCGCCGCCGTCTCGGCCGGCCGCTCCGCGTTCGGGGAGTGGCCCGCACCGGCCACCGTCCGCCGCACCGCGCCCAGCCGCTCCGCCATCAGCGACTGCTCCGGGACCGGCCAGGCGTAGTCCCGCTCGCCGGACAGCACCAGCTTCGGCAGGCCGACCGCCGCCAGCTCGTCCACCCGGTCCGGCGCCGACACCAGGTGCGCGGCCATCGCCTTCAGCGCCAGCGGGTGGTTCGCCAGCCAGCGGCGGTGCAGGAAGTCCGCGACCTCCGGGTCCAGCGGCGGCACCCGCTCGCCCTCCATCTGCCGCATCACCTGCCAGATCGACTCCAGGTCCATCGAGTCCAGCGCCTCCAGCAGCAGCGCCGTCCGGGCCGCCTCCGCCGGGTCGATCGCCCCCGGGCCGGTCGACATCAGCGTCAACGACTCCCACGGCAGGTCGTCCGGGTCCGCGAGGACCGCCTCGCGCGCCACCTGCCCCCCGAACGAGTGCCCCAGCAGGTGCACCGGCCCGGACGCCCCCAGCCCGGCCGTCACCGCCCGCACGTCCGCCCCCAGCGCCGCCACCGCGTACGCGGCCGGGTCGTCCGGGCCGTCGGACTCGTACTGGCCGCGCTGGTCCACCGCGACGGTCCGGAAACCGGCCTCCGCGAGCGGCTCCAGCAGCGCGATGAAGTCCTCCTTGCTGCCGGTGAACCCCGGCACCAGCACCGCCGTCCCCCGCACCGCCCCCGCGGGCTCCCCGCACAGCGCGGCCAGCCCCGCCACCCGGACCGTCCGCACGCACGACGGCAACTTCAAGAACGGCGGCGTACTCATCCGCTGCGGCCCCTCGTCTCTCCAGGTCGACCCGACACCGGCGCTCAGCCTACGGCCGCGGCACGGGCACCGGCGCCGACGCGCGAAGCGGGCCGCCCGGAGAGCCGCCCGAACGCCGCAGGGGAGGGACGACACGTGCGGTCGTCCCTCCCCTGCGGTGCGGTGCGGGTTACTTCTCGACGGCCTTGCGGGTCCGGCGCGGGGCCGGGATCTCCTCGGCCGTGGCGGCCGTGGCCTTCTTGACGGCCCGCTTGCGCGGCGCCGGGGCGGTCGCCTCCTCGACGGCCGGGGCCTCGGCGGCAGCGGCAGCCTTCTTGGTGACCCGCTTGCGCGGCGCCGGAGCGGTAACGGCCTCCTCGACGGCGGGCGCCTCGGCGGCGACGGCCTTCTTGGTGGCCCGCTTGCGCGGAGCCGGGGCCTCCTCGGCCGTGGCCTTCTTGACGGCCCGCTTGCGCGGCGCCGGGGCGGCCGCCTCCTCGACGGCCGGGGCCTCGGCGGCAGCGGCAGCCTTCTTGGTGACCCGCTTACGAGGCGCCGGGGCCTCCTCGGCAGCGGGCGCCTCGACGGCGACGGCGGCAGCCTTCTTGGTGGCCCGCTTGCGCGGTGCCGGGGCGGCGGCGGTCTCCTCGACGGCGGCGGGGGTCTCGACGGCGGCGGCCGGGGTCTCGACGGTGGTGGCGGCCTTCCTGACGACCCGCCGACGCGGCGCCGGGGTGGCAGCGGTCTCCTCGACGGTGGCCGGGGCTTCGACGGCGGCGGCCGGGGTCTCGACGGTGGTGGCGGCCTTCCTGACGACCCGCCGACGCGGCGCCGGAGCGGCAGCGGTCTCCTCGACGGCGGCCGGAGCCTTGGCAGCGACCGGGGCCTCCACGACAGCCGGGGCCTCGGCGGCGACGGCGGCAGCCTTCTTGGTGGCCCGCTTGCGCGGTGCCGGGGTGGCAGCGGTCTCCTCGATGGCGGCGGGGGTCTCGATGGCGGCCGGGGTCTCGACGGTGGTGGCGGCCTTCCTGACGACCCGCCGACGCGGTGCCGGGGTGGCAGCGGTCTCCTCGACGGCGGCCGGGGCTTCGACGGCGGCGGCCGGGGTCTCGACGGTGGTGGCGGCCTTCCTGACGACCCGCCGACGCGGCGCCAGAGCGGCAGCGGCCTCCTCGACGGCGGCCGGAGCCTTGGCAGCGACCGGGGCCTCCACGACAGCCGGGGCCTCGGCGGCGACGGCGGCAGCCTTCTTGGTGGTCCGCTTGCGCGGCGCCGGCGCGGCCGGGGCCTCCTCGACCGGGGCCACCAGGGACAGCACCGGCTTGCGGACGGCCCGTCGCTGCGGCGTCCGGGAGCGGATCACCGGCTCGGCGGCGTCCACCACCGGCTCCGCGACGGCCGCCACGGGGGCAGCAGCCTCGGCCATCGGCTCGGTCACCGGCTCGGCGACCGTCTCCACGGCCGGGGCGGCCGCCTTGCGGGTGCGCTTGCGCGGGGTGCGGGCGGGGGCCTCGGCGGTCGGAGCCTCGGTGACCGGGGCCTCCACCACGGCCGCGGCGGCCTCGACCGTCTCCACGGCCTCCACCGCGGCGGCGGCGCCGCCCCGGCGGTTGCGGTTGCGGCGGCGCGAGCTGCGGCCCTCCACCGGGGCGGCCGCGGGGCCGGTACCGGTGGCGGCGGGCTGCTGCTCGACGGCCGGGGTCCGGGTCTCGGGGGCGACGGTGCCCGCCGTGCCGACCGCGCTGCTGCCGCCACGGGTGCGGCGGCGCTCGCGGGAGCGGCGGGACGGACGCTCGGCGGGAGCCGGGGTCTCGGGGGCGACGCCCCGTCCACCGCGGCTGTCCCGACCGTCCCGGCTGTCCCGACCGTCCCGGCCGCCGCGCCCGCGCTGGCCGCGGCCGCCGGTCTCGCCGAGGTCCTCGACCTCTTCGGCGGCCAGGCCGGCCCGGGTGCGCTCGGAGCGGGGCAGGACGCCCTTGGTGCCGGGGGCGATCCGCAGCAGCTCGTAGAGGTGCGGCGAGCTGGAGTAGGTCTCCTCCGGGTCGTTGAACGGCAGGTCCAGCGCCTTGTTGATGAGCTGCCAGCGCGGGATGTCGTCCCAGTCGACCAGGGTGACGGCGGTGCCCGAGGCGCCGGCCCGGCCGGTGCGGCCGATCCGGTGCAGGTAGGTCTTCTCGTCGTCGGTGCACTGGTAGTTGATGACGTGCGTGACGCCCTCGACGTCGATGCCGCGGGCGGCGACGTCGGTGCAGACCAGGACGTCGACCTTGCCGTTGCGGAAGGCGCGCAGCGCCTGCTCGCGGGCGCCCTGGCCGAGGTCGCCGTGCACCGCGCCGGCCGCGAAGCCGCGCTTGGTGAGCTGTTCGGCGACGTCGGCGGTGGTGCGCTTGGTGCGGCAGAAGATCATCGCCAGGCCGCGGCCCTCGGCCTGCAGGATCCGGGAGACCATCTCGACCTTGTCGAGCGAGTGCGCACGGAAGATGTGCTGCTCGATGTTGGCGACGGTGGTGCCGGTGTCGTCCGGGGCGGCGGCGCGGATGTGGGTGGGCTGGCTCATGTACCGGCGGGCCAGCGAGATGACCTGGCCGGGCATGGTGGCGGAGAAGAGCAGGGTCTGCCGCTTGGCGGGCAGCATGGTGATGATCTTCTCGACGTCCGGCAGGAAGCCCAGGTCGAGCATCTCGTCGGCCTCGTCCAGGACCAGCGCGCGGACCTTGGACAGGTCGAGCTTGCGCTGCCCGGCCAGGTCGAGCAGGCGGCCGGGGGTGCCGACCACGATGTCGACGCCCTTCTTCAGGGCCTCGACCTGCGGCTCGTACGCGCGGCCGCCGTAGACGGCCAGCACCCGCACGTTGCGGACCTTGCCGGCGGTCTGCAGGTCGTTGGTGACCTGGGTGCACAGCTCGCGGGTGGGGACGACGATCAGTGCCTGCGGGCTCTCGGAGAGCTGCTCGGCGGTGGCCCGGCCGGCGGCGACGTCGGCCTGGACCACGACCCGCTCGATCAGCGGGAGGCCGAAGCCGAGGGTCTTGCCGGTGCCGGTCTTGGCCTGGCCGATGACGTCGTGGCCGGTCAGTGCGACCGGCAGGGTCATCTCCTGGATCGGGAACGGGTGGACGATGCCGACGGCCTCCAGGGCCTCGGCGGTCTCCGCGAGGATCCCGAGTTCGCGGAAGGTCGTCTTGAGGGGTTCGGCGGTGGTGGACAGGGTGCTGCCTCTTCCGTGTGGAGGGGCCGAGTGAACGCGTCCTGCCGTGCCCGGGCAGCCCCGTGGGGGGCGTGTCGGGCGGGCGGCGCGGGGGAGGGCGTCCCGTTGACGGGTCGTGCGGCGCGCTGTCGGCGCGGTCCGCGGCGGCCCTCGCTCGGCCTGATGCGGTGCCTGGGCCCGAGGCTCGGGCCAGGTCGGAGCCGATCGGGTCTCCGACCGGGCATCCGCGTACGTGAGCGCCGGGTGCCGCACCGGGCGGCCGAACGCCGCCGGGCACGACTGCGCGGCCTGCCGTTGGAAGGACGGGCCGCGCGGGTTCACACCTGGCCTCACTACCTACCATACAGTCAAGCGACGACTCGAACACGTGACGGCGGCTACTCCGACCGGCCGCGCCCGGGTGGCGGGGCGCCCGGAGGGCGGATCCGGCGGGCGGACGGGAGCTCGGACCGGCCGGCGGACGGAGGTCGGCGCCGCGTGCCGACGGCTCTCGCCCGCTCCTTCTCCCGTCCTCCGTTCGCCGGTCGGTCTAAGGTCGTCGGCATGGAGACTCAGGAACCCACCGACGGCCGCACCGACTCGATCGGGCCCTGGACGGCCCGGGCCGCCGACCCGCAGTACCGGGCGGCCGTGCTGGACCTGCTCGGCGCCCTCGCGTACGGCGAACTGAGCGCCTTCGAGCGGCTGGCCGAGGACGCCAAGTTCGCGCCCGGCCTCACGGAGAAGGCCGCGCTGGCCCGGATGGCCTCCGCCGAGTACCAGCACTTCCAGCTGCTGCACGACCGGCTGGTCGAGGTCGGCGCCGACCCGGTCGCGGTGATGGAGCCGTTCGTCGAGCCGCTGGAGAACTTCCACCGGATGACCGCCCCGGCCGACTGGCTGGAGGGCCTGGTCAAGGCGTACGTCGGCGACGCGATCGCCACCGACTTCTACCGCGAGGTGGCCGTCCGGCTCGACGACGACACCCGGGACCTGGTGCTGCGGGTGATGTCCGACACCGGGCACGCCGAGTTCGCGGTCGAACGGGTGCGGCAGGCGATCGCCGAGGACCCGCGGGTCGGCGGGCGGCTGGCGCTGTGGGGGCGGCGGCTGATGGGCGAGGCGCTCAGCCAGGCGCAGCGGGTGGTCGCCGAGCGCGACGCGCTGTCCAACCTGCTGGTCGGCGGGGCCGAGGTGCAGGGCTTCGACCTGGTCGAGGTCGGCAAGATGTTCAACCGGATCACCGAGACCCACACCAAGCGGATGGCGGCGCTGGGCCTGGCCTCCTGAGGCCGCCGGCGCCCCGGCCGGGCCGCGCCGGCCCGGCCGCTCAGCCGTGCCGGTGCCGCCCGCGCGGCAGCAGGTCGGGCCGGGCCGGCACCGTCACCAGCAGGACCGCCGCCACCACGGAGACCGCCAGCTGCACCGGCGGCAGCTGCCCGTCCAGCACGTAGCGGCTGATCCGGCCCGCCAGCACCGCCGCCACCAGGGCGGTGCCCACCGGCAGCGACCGCGGGCCGGGGAACAGCTCCGGCCGGGCCAGCAGGGCGCCGAACCCGACGGCCAGCCCGATCAGCACGAACGCGGTCGTCTCCCACACGGCTGCCTCCCGGGGCGTGCGCTGCTGCGACAGCAGTCCGCCTACCCGCCCGGGCCCGCCGGTACGCACAGCGCGGCGCCCCGCCCCCCGGGCGGGGGACGGGGCGCCGCGGCACGGGCTCAGAGCGTGCCGAAACCGACCTTGCGGACGGACGGCTCGCCGATCTCGACGTACGCCAGCCGCTCGGCCGGCACCAGCACCCGGCGGCCGTGCTCGTCGACCAGGGTGAACAGCTTCGAGGTGCCGTCCAGGGCCTTGGCGACCGCGTCCGCGACCTCTTCGGCAGATTGCGCGCTCTCCAGGACGATCTCCCGGTTCGCGTTCTGCACGCCGATCTTGACCTCCACGGCTTCCGTCCCTCCGGTAGCTGGCCGCGCGCGCCCCGACCGCGGTTCGCGGTGGGCGCGCCGTACGGGCATCACCTTAAGGCAGCGACCGGGCCGGGAGGCGAAGGTCGGGGTCCGGTCCGCTCAGGGCCGAATCCGCCGGTCAGTCGGCCTGCTCGGCCGAGCCCTCCTGGGCCGGGTGCATCGGGAAGCCCTTCAGGCCGCGCCAGGCCAGGCTGGCGACCAGCCGGACGGCCTCGTCGCGCGGGATCTCGCCGTCCTGGGTGAGCCAGTACCGGGCGGTGATCTGGGCCAGGCCGCAGACGCCGACCGCGAGCAGCTTCGCCTCGGCCTCGGGCAGGTCGGTGTCCTCGGCGATCACCTTGGAGACCAGGGTGGCGCTCAGGTCGGTGGCCCGGTCGACCCGCTCGCGCACCGCCGGGTCGTTGGTCAGGTCCGATTCGAAGACCAGCCGGAACGCGCCGGACTCGCTGGAGACGTAGTGGAAGTACGCCTCCATGGTGGCGGCGACCCGCTGCTTGTTGTCGTTGGTCGCCTCCAGCGCGGCCCGGGTGCCGTCGACCAGGGCGTCGCAGTGCTTGTCGAGCAGCGCGAGGTAGAGCTCGAGCTTGCCCGGGAAGTGCTGGTACAGCACCGGCTTGCTGACCCCGGCGCGCTCGGCGATGTCGTCCATCGCCGCGGCGTGGTAGCCCTGGGCGACGAACACCTCCTGGGCGGCTCCGAGCAGTTGCTCACGGCGGGCGCTTCGCGGCAGGCGGGCGCCGCGCGGACGCTCCTGCGCCTCTTGCATGGCCGTCACGGCGCTCCTCACTTCACGATCTGCGGTGGACTGGCACGGTGATTGATTCTACTTTTCGGTAACCCGTGCGTGCGCGGGTGAAGCCGAGTAAAGCGCACAACCGCCCTTGTCGGGACCCCACAATACGACCCGGGCCTCCCCTGTCCACAGGTCGAGACGGGCCCGTGACAGCACCACCACGGCCCCGTGACCAGGCCCGGCGGCCCGGCCCCCTCACTACCATCGTGCTCCATGAGCGCCCAGTACCCCCTCGCCGCCCTGGAGCCGCACCGCACCGTCGAGGTGCCCGGAGCGGCGCTGGCCGTCAGCCGCCACCGCGAACCCCGGGCCGACCTGCCGCCCGCGCTGTTCGTGCACGGGCTCGGCGGCTCCGCCGACAACTGGCTGGAACTCCTCGACCAGCTCGCGGACGACGTCGACGGCGAGGCCGTGGACCTGCCCGGCTTCGGCCACTCCGCCCCGCCGCTGGACGGCAACCTGTCGCTCTCCGGGCACGTGAGGGCCGTCATCGGGTACCTGGAGGAGACCGACCGGGGGCCGGTGCACCTGTTCGGCAACTCGCTCGGCGGCGCCGTCGCCGTCCGGCTCGCGGCGCTCCGGCCCGACCTGGTGCGCAGCCTCACCCTGATCTCCCCGGCGCTGCCCGAACTGCCCCCGCAGCGCACCGCCTGGCCCACCGGGCTGCTGGCGGTGCCCGGGGTGGCCGAGCTGGTCCGCCGCCGCGGCCACGGGGCCGACCCGGAGAGCGCCACCGCCGACCTGCTGCGGCTGGTCTACGCCGACCCGACCGGCATCCCCGCCCACCGCCGGGCCCGCGCGGTCGACGAGTACCGCCGCCGCACCGCGCTCCCGTACGCGCTGGGCGTGCTGGCCGCCTCCGCGCGCGGGATCGTCAGCGCGTACACCGAGCGCGGCGAGCAGTCGCTGTGGCGGCAGGCCGAGCAGGTGCCGGTGCCGGTGCTGCTGGTCTACGGGCTCAAGGACAAGCTGGTCTCCTACCGCTCCGCCCGGCGGGCCTGCGCCGCGTTCCGGGACGCCCGGCTGCTGGTGCTGCCCGACTCCGGGCACGTGGCGATGCTGGAGCACCCCGAGCCGGTGGCCCGCGCGGTGCGGGAGCTGCTCGCGGAGGTCGACGGGCGGGGCTGAGCGGCGGGCCCGGGAACGGGCCCGACCGGGCGCACGCGGGGCGCACGGGGCGCGAAGGCGGAAAACGGAACGGGGACGCGCGAGGTCACGGGCGTTCACTCGATGGTGTGGCAAGCCGGGCCGGGCCCCTAGGGGGCTCGGCCCGGCGCTCTACCTTCGTGTTGTCGGACCGAACAGGTGTGGGGGGCGAGACGGCGAGGGCGGCGGCCGCGGGGAGCGGGCGCCGGCCGGACGGCCGTCGAGCACGGACGCACTCCCCTGTGTCGTAGGGCCGTGAACCCAGTCGAAACGCTCTGTCCTGGAGGCGTCGTGCGCATCGCTCTGCTCACCGAGGGCACCCTCACCACCGCGCAGCGTGGCGAAGGGGGCTGGTGCGGCCGCCTGGTCGACGGCCTGCCCGAGCACGAGTTCCGGCTCTACCGGCTGCTGCCCGCCGACCGCCCGGCCCCGCCCAGCGGCGTCCGCGGCCTGCACGGCGTCCACGAACTGCCCATGTGGGGCCGCCGCCCCGGCGGGCGCGGGCCGACCGCGCTGCGCCGCCGGGCCTACCTCAAGGCGTACGAGGAACTGGTCCGCGCCCTGGTGACGCCCGGCGAGCGGGCCGGGTTCGGGCCCGCGCTGTACCGGCTGGCCGCGCTCGGGCGGGAGGACGAGGCGCTGCCCGCGTTCCTCGCCTCCGGCCACGCGCACCGCGCGCTGGAGCGGATCTGGCGGATGCCCGGCGCCGACACCGCGGGCGGCCAGCCGCTGGTCTGCGACGTGCTGGTCGCCGCCGACCTGCTGGAGCAGTGCCTGCGGCCGCTCTCCGCGCCCTGGTACGGCACCGGCCCGGCCGGGCTCGGCGGCGCCGACCTGTGCCACGTGGTCGGCGGCGGCCCGGCCGCGCTGCCCGCGCTGGCCGCCCGCGAACTGCACGGCGTGCCGTTCGTGGTCACCGAGCACGGCCTGCACCTGCGCGAGCAGTACCGCGGCTACCGCAGCGCCCCCTACCGCTGGCCGGTGCGCGCGCTGCTGCTGTCCTTCTTCCGGCAGCTCACCGAGGAGACCTACCGGCGGGCCGCGGTGCTCACCCCCGGCAGCGACTACGACCGGCAGTGGCAGCAGCGCTGCGGCGGCGACCCGGCCCGCACCCGGATCGTCCACGAGGGCACCACCGCCACCGGACGGCCCGCCGCCGGACCGGAGCCCGCCGCGCCCACCCTGGTCTGGGCCGGCGCGCTGGAGCCCGGCCGCGACCCCGAGCTGATGCTGCACGCCTTCGCCCGGGTCCGGGCCGAACTGCCCGCCGCCCGGCTGCGGATGTACGGCGAGGAGGGCGCGCCCGGCTACCTCGCGCACTGCACCGCGATCGCCGAACGGCTCGGCGTCGCGGAGGCCGTCGAGTTCGCCGGGCGGCCCGCCTCCACCGCCGCGGCCTGGGCGGCCGGCAGCGCCGTGGTGTTCAGCGCGCTCGCCCAGCGCAGCCCCCGGCCGCTCGCCGACGCGATGCTCAGCGGCCGGGCGGTGGTCGCCACCGAGGTCGGCGTCGCCCGCGAGGTGCTCGGCCCCACCGGGCTGCTGGTGCCGCCGCGCAGCCCGCGCGCCCTGGCCGCGGCCTGCCTGGCCCTGCTCACCGACCACGAGCGGCGCTCCCGGCTCGGCCTGGCCGGCCGGCTGCGGGCGCAGGAACGCTTCGCCGTGGAACCCGTGGTCGGCGCCTTCCGCGAGATCTACCTCGACCTGGTCTCCCGCTACCCCGCCTTCCCGGCCCGCCCCGGCGCGCCGGTCCGGCCGTTCGCCCGCCCCGCCGAGTACTGGGTGGCCGGGACGGCCGGCGCGGCCGGCGGGGAGACCCCGGTGCCGGTCGCCGAGACCCCGGCCGAGCGGACCGGGCAGACCAGGCAGACCGGGCAGACCGGGCGGCCCGAACGGACCGTGCGGGCCGCCGCCGGGCCGGCCCTCGCGGAGGCGCTGTGACCGGCACGCCCGCCGACCCCGTCCGCGAACTCCTGGACGCCAACCGGGACTTGTGCGAGCAGGCGGTCGACCCGCTGGAGATCGCCGCCGCCCTGGAGGACTCCGGCCTGGCCACCGACGGCGCCGCCCGCTACCGGCACGCCGACGTCTTCGGCCTCGCCGAGGAGCTGTACGCCCGGGTCCCGCGCCGCCCGCCGGTCCGCGAACCGCTGCCGCCCGCCGAACCGCTGCGCGCCCTGCCGCTCGCCGCCCTGCGCGGCGCCGGCGCCCACCTGCTGCCGCTGCTGCCCGCGACCGTCCCCGGCGGACTGGCCGGCGGGGCGCTCGCGGTGCTGGCCGGTGCGGGCGCGGGCCTGCTGACGGCCCGCGGCGGCCGGGCCCTGGACGGCTGGGGGACGGACGGCTGGAACGCGGAAAGCCGGGCCCTGGACGGCTGGGGGACGGACGGCTGGAACGCGGAAAGCCGGGCCCCGGACGGCGGGACGTGCACGGCGGAGAGCCGGGCCCCGGACGACCCCGGGACGGACGGCGGGGCGGTGGGGCGGGCGTCCGGGCGGGGGCCGTTCCCGTGGGCCGCGCTGGGGCAGGGGGCCGGGACCGGCCTGCTGCTGGCGCTGCTCGCCGCCGCCGCTCCGGGCGCGGCGCCGGCCGCCGGGCTCGGCGGGGCCGCCGCGGGCTGGGCGGCGGCCTGGCTGCGCCGGTTCGGTCAACGGCAGGGTGCGGCCGCCACGCTGGGGGAGTTCCGCTCCCGGCTGCGGTTCGCGCTGCCGCTGGCCGTGCTGGCGCAGCTGGCCGTCCTCGCCGGACTCGGCCGGGCCGTGGCCGGCGGCACGTCCGCCACCGGGTGGGCCGCGCTGCTGGTGCTCGGCACCCTGCCGCTGCTGGCCGGGGTGGTCCGCGACGCGGGCCGCCCGGGCACCGCCGCGGTCGCGGTCCTCACCGCGGCCGCGGGCGCCGCGCTGCTGGCCCTGCCCGGCCCGGCGCGCTGGCTGGACGCCTCGCCGTCCGGCGGGCTGGCGGCGGCGGCCCTCGGGCCCGCCCTGCTGCTGGCGGGCTGCGGCTGGCCGCCGTCCACCCGGCCGGGGGCGTACCGGTGAGGGCCGGGCCGGCGGCGGGCGGGGCGGCTGCTCGCCGCCGGGCCTGCTCGCCGCGGGGTTCCGTTCGGCGGGTCGCTGCTGTCGGCCGCCGGGTCGGTCCGTCGCCCGGCTCCGTCCGGCGGGCTGCTGTCGGCCGTCGGGTCGGTCCGTCGCCCGGCCCCGTCCGGTGGGCTGCTGTTGGCCGCAGGGTCGGTCCGTCGTCGGGGCCGGGTCGGCGGGCTGCTGTCGGTCGCCGGGCTTGCTCGCCGCGGGGTTCCGTTCGGCGGGTCGCTGCTGTCGGTCGCCGGGTCGGTCCGTCGTCGGGGCCGGGTCGGCGGGCTGCCGGTGGGCGGGTGGCGCGGGTGTTCCGGTGTGTCGATCAGATTTCGTTCCGCCCGGCGGGTGCCGGGCCTGAGGGAAGGACTTGGACCCGATGAGGGTGCTGCTGCTGGGGGCCGACGGGTTCATCGGCCGGCGGGTGGCCGACCGGCTGCTGGCGGAGGAGGGGCTCCAGGTGACCGTGCTGGGCCGGGGCGATTCCGCCGACATCCGGTTCGACCTGGCCGCGGGGAGCCCGGGCGCGCTGGCCCGGTTCCTGGACGCGGTTGCCGCCCAGGTGGTGATCAACTGCGCGGGCGCCACGTACGGGACGTCACGGGCCCTGATCCGGTCCAACACGCTCGCGGTGGCCACGGTCTGCGAGGCGATCCGGCGCAGCCGGGAGCCCGCGCGGCTGGTGCACGTGGGCTCGGCGGCCGAGTACGGGCCGGCGCAGCCCGGCGGGCCGATCCCGGAGAGCGCGGAGCCGCGGCCGGTGGGCCCGTACGGGGTGTCGAAGCTGGCGGGCACCGAGCTGGTGCTGAACTCCGGGCTGGACGCGCTGGTGCTGCGGGTGTTCGACGTGGTGGGGCCGGGCGCGCCGACGGCCTCGCTGTTCGGGCGGCTGGCGGAGGGCCTGCGGCGGGCGCTGGAGCAGGACGAGAGCCAGGTGCGGATGCCCGACCTGTCCGGCTACCGGGACTTCGTGGACGTCCGGGACGTGGCGCGGGCGATCCAGGCGGCGGCGGTCTCGGCCGCCACCGGGGTGATCAACATCGGCTCCGGCCACGCCGTCCGGGCCCGGGACGCGGCGCACCTGCTGGTGCGGGCGTCCGGCTTCGAGGGCACCGTCACCGAGGACGCCCGGCAGGTGGTGCTGCCCGCGCAGCAGGCGGGCGCGGAGGGGCTGCGGGCGGCGGAGGCCCGGACGGTGGTGGAGCCGGTGCAGTGGCGGCAGGCCGACGTCCGGACCGCCCGGGACCGTCTCGGATGGCGGACGCAGGTGCCGCTGGAGGAGTCGCTGGGGGACGTCTGGCTGGAGACCGCCTGCCGGGTGTGATCCGGAACGGCCGGGCCTGACCAGGGGGTTGGCCCGGACGGCGGGGGTCTCGGCATCCGGTGTCGCGCATCTCACCCACTGGACCCGCTGTCTTGGAATACCCCGGGCGCGTGACACTGTTGGCGTAGTCGAACAGAACCTGACGACCATCGGAGTCCCCGTGTCGCTGCCACCCCTGGTCGAGCCCGCCGCCGAGCTCACCGTCGAAGAGGTCCGCCGGTACTCCCGCCACCTGATCATCCCCGACGTGGGCATGGACGGGCAGAAGCGGCTGAAGAACGCCAAGGTGCTGTGCGTCGGCGCCGGCGGCCTCGGGTCCCCGGCCCTGATGTACATGGCCGCCGCCGGTGTCGGCACGCTCGGCATCATCGAGTTCGACACGGTCGACGAGTCGAACCTGCAGCGCCAGATCATCCACGGCCAGTCCGACATCGGCCGCTCCAAGGCCCAGTCCGCGCGGGACTCGGTCAAGGAGATCAACCCGCTGGTCGAGGTGATCCTGCACGAGGAGCGCCTGGACAACGACAACGTGATGGAGATCTTCTCCGGCTACGACCTGATCGTCGACGGCACCGACAACTTCGCCACCCGGTACCTGGTGAACGACGCCGCGGTGCTGCTCGGCAAGCCGTACGTGTGGGGTTCGATCTACCGCTTCGACGGCCAGGCCAGCGTGTTCTGGGCCGAGCACGGCCCCTGCTACCGCTGCCTCTACCCGGAGGCCCCGCCGCCGGGCATGGTCCCGTCCTGCGCCGAGGGCGGCGTGCTCGGCGTGCTGTGCGCCTCGATCGGCTCGATCCAGGTCAACGAGGCGATCAAGCTGCTGGCCGGCATCGGCGAGCCGCTGGTCGGCCGGCTGATGATCTACGACGCCCTGGAGATGCAGTACCGCTCGGTGAAGGTCCGCAAGGACCCGAACTGCGCCCTCTGCGGCGAGAACCCGACCGTCACCGGCCTGATCGACTACGAGTCGTTCTGCGGCGTCGTCTCGGAGGAGGCCAGCGCGGCCGCCGTCGGCTCCACGATCACCTCCAAGCAGCTCAAGGAGTGGATCGACAACGGCGAGGCGATCGACATCATCGACGTCCGCGAGGTCAACGAGTACGAGATCGTCTCGATCCCGGGCGCCCGCCTGATCCCGAAGAACGAGTTCCTGATGGGCAACGCCCTGCAGGACCTGCCGCAGGACAAGCGCATCGTGCTGCACTGCAAGACCGGCGTGCGCTCCGCCGAGGTCCTCGCGGTGCTCAAGTCCGCGGGCTTCGCGGACGCGGTGCACCTGGGCGGCGGCGTGATCGGCTGGGTCAACCAGATCGAGCCGGAGAAGCCCGTCTACTGACGGATGCCTGCGGTCGAGACCGCCCGGTCGGGGAGCTCCCCGACCGGGCGGTCTCGTGCGTTCAGGGGGAGGAGGCGGCGGGGGAGGCGAGGCCGAGCAGGGCGCCGGTGCGGTGCATCAGGTGGTCGAAGTACGCCCCCGGGTCGGTGGTGATCCGGGCGAGGTGGCCGAACAGCTCCAGGGCGAGCGCGCCCAGCAGGTCGCTCCAGGCGGCCAGGGCGGAGACCACCAGGTGCGCGGGGGTGCCGGGGGGCAGCCGGTCCAGCAGCGGGGCGAGCGCGGCCCGGGCCGGGGCGGGGACGGCCGGGTCGCCGAGCGGGCGGTAGGCGCCCGCGGCGGCGGCCTCCTGGAAGAGCCGGCCGATCAGCAGCGGCAGCCGGGTGCCGGGCCCGGTGGTGTCCTCGGGGGCGGTGTAGCCGGGCACGGGGGAGCCGTGGACCAGCGCGAACTCGTGCGGGTGGGCCAGGGCCCAGTCGCGGACGGCCCGGCAGACGGCCAGCCAGCGGCCCGCGTGGTCGGTGCCGTCGAACGGGTCGGCGGCGGCGTCCGCGGCCCCGCCCAGCGCGTCGTAGGCGTCCGCGATCAGCGCGGTCAGCAGGGCGTCGCGGCCCGGGTAGTAGCGGTAGAGCGCGGAGGCGGAGACCAGGCCCACGTCCTTGGCCAGCGTCCGCATGGAGAGGCCGGCGGGCCCGTGCTCGGCCAGGTGGCGGCGGGCGGCGTCCTTGATCTCGCGGGTGAACTCGGCGCGGACCCGCTCGCGGGGGGTGGGGGCCTTCGGCATGCCGGCCATCCTCCCAGCGGGCGAGAACGGGCGCAACATTCGAGTACGTCGTTCTCATTCGAGAACAGTGTTCTTGACAGTGGGTGCGGCGAGGCGCCAGGCTGTGGAGCGAGCGAGAACACGGTTCTCCCCGACTCCGAGCGGAGCGTTCCCATGAGCAAGCACCTGATCGTCGGCGCCGGCCCGGTCGGTTCGGCCGCCGCCCGCCTGCTCGCCGACCGCGGCGAGGAGGTCGTGGTCGTCACCCGCACCGGAGCCGCCGCCGGCCCGCTCGACGGCGTCCGCCGCCTGCACCTGGACGCCGCCGACACCGCGGCGCTCACCGCCGCCGCCGAGGGCGCCACCGCGCTCTACAACTGCGCGAACCCGCCCTACCACCGCTGGGCCGAGGTCTGGCCGCCGCTCGCCGCGTCCCTGCTGACCGCCGCCGAACGGACCGGCGCGGTGCTCGCCACCGTCTCCAACCTGTACGGCTACGGCGCGGTGGACGGCCCGATGGGGCCCGACAGCCCGCTGCGGCCCAACTCGGTCAAGGGCGGGGTCCGGGCCGCGATGTGGCGCGAGGCGCTCGCCGCGCACCGGGACGGCAGGGTCCGGGCCACCGAGGTCCGCGGCTCCGACTACCTCGGCCCCGGCGTCACCGCCGCCCTGGACGGCCGGGCGTTCGGCCGCGCGCTGGCCGGCCGCACCGTCCAGGTCCTCGGCGACCCGGACGCCCCGCACAGCTGGACCTCCCCCGCGGACGCCGCCCGCCTGCTGGTCACCGCCGCCGCCGAGGAACGCGCCTGGGGCCGGGCCTGGCACGTGCCGAGCAACCCGCCGCGCAGCCAGCGCCAGGTCGTCGCCGACCTGTGCGCGGCGGCGGGCCGCCCCGCCCCGAAGGTCACCGCGATCCCCGGCCCGGTGCTGGCCCTGCTCGGGCTGGTCAACCCGACGGTCCGCGCCGTCCGCGAGACGGCCTACCAGTTCGAGCGGCCGTTCGTCATCGACGACACCGCCACCCGGGAGGCGTTCGGACTGGAGCCGCGGCCGTGGGAGCGGATCGTCGCCGAACTGCTCCCGTAGCACCCCCGGTCAGAGGGCGCCCTTGCGCTGGAGCACGTTGTAGGCGACCCAGCCCGGGACGACCGGGAGCCAGAAGGTGAGCAGGCGGTAGAGGAAGACGGCGGGGGTGGCGGCGGTGGCCGGGACGCCGGCCACCGTCAGGGCGGTGATCAGGGCGATCTCGACCGGGCCGATGCCGCCGGGGGTGGGGATCGCCGAGCCGGCCGCGTTCGCGGTGAGGAAGACCACCGCGACGGCCGCGTAGGTGACGTTGGCGCCGCCGCCGAACGCGTGGACCGAGGCGTCCAGGCAGGCGGTGAAGGACAGCGTCAGCAGGAGGATGCCGCCGAAGCCGGTGACCAGCTTGCGCGGGGTCTGCATCAGGTCGAGCATCCGCGGGATCACGCCGAACAGCAGCGAGCGGACCCGGGTCACCACGAAGCGGCGCAGCGGGGCGACCGCGGCCACCACCAGGGCGAGGACCGCCGCGGTGAGGACGCCGATGATGACGGCCCGGGACGCGCCGAGGTCGCCGTTGGTCTGCGAGCCGGTGATCAGGCCGAAGGCGAACAGCAGCAGCAGGTGCCCGCCGAGGCCGGCCAGCTGGGAGGCGCCGACCGAGGCGACGGCCTGCACCGGGCGGATGCCGGCCTTCTGCAGGTAGCGGGTGTTCAGCGCGATGCCGCCGACCGCCGCCGGGGCGACCAGCTTCACGAAGGAGCCGGCCAGCTGGGCGGCCACCGTGCGCCAGAACGGGAGCTTCTCCGGGACGAAGCCGGTCAGGCTCATCGCGGCGGCCACGTACGAGAACGCCGAGGCGGCCAGCGCGACCGAGGCCCAGGCCCAGTTCATCTGGGAGACCTTGAACTGGTCCGGCCGGATGGTGGTCAGCGCCAGGTAGGCGGCGAAGGCCAGCGCCACCACCATGATCAGCGTCTTGGGCTTGAGCCGCTCCAGCTTGGCCGGGGCCAGCGGCGCCTCGGGGGCGATCTGCAGGATCTGCGCCCGGATCCGGGCCAGCAGGTCCTCGCCGGCCCGGGCGATGTCCTCCTCGGCCTGCTGCTGGGTGCGCTCCCCGGCGGCGACCTGCTTGAGCGCCAGCGCCTGCGCGGCGGTCTTCCGCTCCTTGGTCATCCGCTGCAGGTCGCCGCGGGTCTGCCGGCTCAGGCCGACCGGCTGCAGCAGCGGCAGCGCCTCGGCGATCCGGGTCGGGCCGAGCACGGCGGTGGCGACGGCCACCGCGCGCTCCGGGCCGGTGCGCAGGGCGAAGGTGGTGAGCAGCTGGGCGACGTCGATGCGCAGGGTCAGGTCGCCGGCCGCGATGTCGCCGCCGGAGAGGTTGACCAGGCAGCCGGTCTGCTCGTCGACCACCAGCAGGGACTCGCCGGTGAGCCGGCGGTGCGCGATCCGGCGCTCGTGCAGGGTGGAGACGGACTTCCAGAACGAGGCCATCACCGCGTCGGTGACCTCCTCGTCGGCGAGGTCGTCCAGGGTCCGGCCGGCCACGTTCTCGTAGACCAGGATCGCCGCGTCCGGGCCGAGCTCGGAGGTGGCCACCAGCTGCGGGGCGCGGGCCCCGGAGGCGGCGGCCGCGTACGCGATCAGCGCCTCCTGCTCCAGGGCCTGGCGCAGCGACTGGGGGCTGCGGCGGACCGCGACCGAGCGCAGCCGCAGCCGCCGCCAGGCGCGGTAGAAGAAGCCGGACGCCTGCTGCTCGCGGTCGATGATGTGCACGTCCAGCAGCGGCCCGGTCTGCTGGGTGACCAGGTAGCGGCGGGTGCCGCCGGGCGCGGCCGGGGCCAGGTGGGCGGCGGACGGGACGAAGCCGACCTTGCGCAGGCCGATCATCAGGTGCTGCCCGGTGGGGCGGATGTTCGGCGAGCCGATCGCGTACAGCGTGCCGTACGCCACCGACCAGCCGATCAGCACGGTGAGGACCAGCGAGAGCGGGGTGGTGTTGCCGTTGATCAGCTCGGCGGTGCCGGAGAGGATCACCACCACCCACAGGGCGACCCGCCAGCGCGGGCGGCTCGACATGCCGACCGCCGTCATGTAGGCGATCACCGGGGCCAGGTAGCCGTGCACCGGGTCGGTGAGGGTGTCGCTGCCGGGCGAGCTCTGGGTCAGCGCGTTGCGGATCTCCTCGGGCGCGGCGGCGGCCACCCACCAGTCGACGCCCAGCGAGACGCCGTACGCCAGCACCGAGGCCAGCACGCCGTCGGCGACCCGCAGGCCGTCGCGCTTGATCAGCCGCTCGACCGCGAAGGCCAGCGGCACGGTCAGCACCGCGATCGAGGAGACCAGGGCGGAGATCTTGGACAGCACGCCGGGGATCCGGTTGGCGTTGACCGTGATGTCGTTCTCGATGCCGGTGGTGGTGGAGACCGCGACCTGCGCCAGCACGAACACCGCGATGATGCCGAACAGCCCGGCCAGGAACCGCAGCAGGTCGGACGGCCGGTGCGCGCGCGGGGCGAGCAGCGGCTCGTCGACGGCCAGGTACTCGCCGGCCGGCTCCTCGGGCTGCGCGTCGTCCGGCCCGTAGGGCCCGTCAGGTCCGTCCGGGGGCCGGTCCGGCCCGCCGTCCGGCGGCAGCTGTGCGGCCACCGCTTCCTCCCCCGTGTGGTGCGCGTCCCGCGCCCGGTGGCGCAGGTCGACCGGCCGTTCGGCGAAACCGTCGGTGGCGGGCTGCTCGGAGCCCTCGTCCACGCTCAATTCGGCCGTCCCGGTCATCTGGTCTTCGTCCTCGTGTGTCGCACTGCCCCGAAGATGCTGCCATGCCCGCCACCCGGGTGCGGTCCAGGGGCGGCATCCCGCGCGCCGGGTCGCCCGCACGGGGTGCTGGAAATCGACCGGATGGGGAAGAATGCGTCGGATGACCGAGCCCGAGGACGCCGCCGAGATCCCGCCGTACGCCGAGGCCGTGCTCGACCTCGCCGAACGCATCCCGCCCGGCAAGGTCATGACGTACGGGGACGTCGCCGAGTACCTGGGCCGCGGCGGACCTCGGCAGGTCGGCCGGGTGATGGCGCTGTACGGGGCGCCGGTGCCCTGGTGGCGGGTGATCCGGGCGGACGGGCGGCCGCTGCCCGGCCACGAGCACCGGGCGCTGCCCGAGTACCGTTCCGAGGGCACCCCGCTGCGCACCGTCGGCGGCGAGCCCCGGGTCGACCTGCGGGCCGCCCGCTGGGACGGCACCCCCTGACCAGGGCAGGTGCGCCGGAGGGGTCTGTGGGTGCAGGATCGTAGGCTCGTCGCGGCGAGCCACCCCCCTCGGCCCGCCGCTGAACCGCCGTACGACCATGGACCGCAGTGACCTCACCGTTCCGCCTGGTGCGCAGCCCCCTCGCCCAGCCCGACCCGCCCCAGCTGGACGCCTTCCAGCAGGCGGTCGTCGAGCACGCCTCGGGGCCGCTGCTGGTGCTCGCCGGGCCCGGGACGGGCAAGACCACCACCCTGGTCGAGGCGGTCGCCCGGCGGGTCGCCGACGGCACCGCGCCCGACCGCGTCCTGGTGCTGACCTTCAGCCGCAAGGCCGCGATGGAACTGCGCGACCGGATGACCGCCCGGATCGGCGCCACCGCCCCGCAGGCCACCACCTTCCACTCGTTCTGCTACGCCCTGCTGCGCGCCCACCAGCCGCCCGAGGAGTACGCCGAGCCGCTGCGCCTGCTCTCCGGCCCCGAGCAGGACGTGATGGTCCGCGAACTGCTCGCGGGCGGCGCCGAGGACGCGAAGGCGGGCGTCGGCACCATCAGCTGGCCGCTCGACCTGCGGGCCTGCCTGACCACCCGCGGGTTCGCCGACGAGGTGCGCGCCGTGCTCGCCCGCAGCCGCGAGCTCGGCCTCGGCGAGGCCGAGCTGGAGCGCTTCGCGGCGGGCGTGGACCGGCCCGACTGGGCCGCCGCCGCGCACTTCCTGGCCGAGTACCTGGACGTGCTGGACCTGCGCGGCGTCCTCGACTACGCCGAACTCGTCCACCGCGCCGTGCTGCTCGCCGAGCGGGCCGACGTCGCCGCGGGGCTGCGCGAGCGCTACGACGTGGTGTTCGTCGACGAGTACCAGGACACCGACCCCGCCCAGGTCCGGCTGCTGCAGCGGCTGGCCGGCGGCGGCCGGGACCTGGTCGCGGTCGGCGACCCGGACCAGTCGATCTACGCGTTCCGCGGCGCCGACGTGAACGGCATCCTGGAGTTCCCCGACGCCTTCCGGCACGCCGACGGCCGGCCCGCCGAGGTCAAGGTGCTGCGGGTCTCCCGGCGCTCCGGCGCGGTGCTGCTGGCCGCCTCCCGCGAACTGGCCCGCCGGATGCCGATGGGCCGGCTGCCCGCCGACAAGCTCGCCGCGCACCGCGCCCTGCTCCCCTCCCGCGAGGGCGGCGCCGTCGAGGTGTACACCTACCCGACGCCCGGTGCCGAACTCGACTCGGTCGCCGACCTGCTGCGCCGCGCCCACCTGGAGGACGGCGTCCCCTGGGGCGAGATGGCCGTGCTGGTCCGGGCCGGCTCCCGGACCATACCGGCGGTGCGCCGCGCGCTGGCCGCCGCCGGCGTCCCGCTGGAGATCGACGGCGACGACCTGCCGCTGCGCGAGGAGAGCGCCGTCGTCCCGCTGCTGCTCGCCCTGCGGGTCTGCGCCGAGGGCCCCGGCGCGCTCACCGCCGACCTCGCCCACACCCTGCTCACCGGCCCGCTCGCCGCCCTCGACGGCTCCGACCTGCGCCGCCTGGGCCGCACCCTGCGCGAGGAGGAGCGCCGGGCCCTGGCCGCCGACGGCGCCCCCGGCGTGGTCCGGCCCGCCGAGGAGCTGATCCGCGAGGCCCTGGAGCAGCCCGACCAGCTCGCCCTGGTGGACGCTCCCTACGCCCGCCGCGCCCACGAACTGGGCATGCTGCTGCGCAAGGTCCGCGAACTGCTGGCCGGCGGGGCGAGCGCCGAGGACGCGCTGTGGGAGCTGTGGGACGGCTCCCGGCGCTGGCGCGAACGCCTGGAGCGGGCCGCGCTGCGCGGCGGGCCCGCCGGGCGCAACGCCGACCGGGACCTGGACGCGCTGTGCGCGCTGTTCGAGACCGCCGCCCGCGCCGAGGAACGGGTCACCGGCCACCGCGGCGCGCTCGACCTGCTCGCCGAGGTCGAGGCCCAGGACATCGCCGCCGACACCCTGCACGTGCGCGCCGTGCGCCCCGACGCCGTCCGGCTGATGACCGCGCACCGCTCCAAGGGCCTGGAGTGGCGCCTGGTCGTCGTCACCGGCGTCCAGGAGGGACTCTGGCCCGACCTGCGCCGCCGCGGCTCGCTGCTGGAGGCCGACCGGATCGGCCGCGACGGCCTCGCCGAGCCGCTGTCGGCGGCCGCGCTGCTCGCCGAGGAGCGCCGGCTGTTCTACGTCGCCGCGACCCGGGCCAAGGACCGGCTGGTGGTCACCGCCGTCAAGGCGCCCGCCGAGGACGGCGACGAGCCCTCCCGCTTCCTGCGCGAGCTCTACCGGGAGACCGTCGACCCGCGCACCGGCCGGGTGCTGGAACGCGTCCCCCGGGTCAAGGTCGCTGACGTCACCTCCCGGCCGCGCCGCCCGCTGTCGGTGCCCGCGCTGGTCGCCGAACTGCGCGCCGTCACCGTCGACCCGGACCGCTCCCCGCAGCTGCGCCGGGCCGCCGCCGAACGCCTCGCCACCCTGGCCGCCGCGCTCGACGAGGACGGCCGCCCGCTGGTCCCCGCCGCCCACCCCGACCAGTGGTGGGGCCTGGACGACCCGACCGCCGCCCCGCAGCCGCTGCGCGAGCCCGAGCAGCCCGTCCGGCTCTCCGGCAGCGGCCTGGAGCAGCTGGAGTCCTGCGCGCTGCAGTGGTTCCTGGAGAAGGACGTCAGGGCCGGCACCACCGCCTCCGCCGCCCAGGGCTTCGGCAACGTGGTGCACGCCCTCGCCGACGAGGTCGGCTCCGGCCGCACCCCCGCCGACCTGGCCGTGCTGATGGAGCGCCTGGACACCGTCTGGGACGCCCTCGCCTTCGACGCGCCGTGGAAGTCCACCCAGGAGAAGGGCGAGGCCCGCGACGCCCTGGAGCGCTTCCTGCGCTGGCACGTGCTGGAGCGCGAACGCGCCACCGTCGCCACCGAGCACGGCTTCGACCTGACCCTGGACGTCGGCGGCGTCGCGGTGCGCCTGCGCGGCTCGATGGACCGGGTCGAGGCCGACGCCGCGGGCCGGGCGTACGTCGTCGACTTCAAGACCGGCAAGACCCCGCCGCCCAACAGCTCGCTGCCCGAGAACCGCCAACTCGCCGTCTACCAGCTCGCGGTGAGCCGCGGCGCGCTCGACGGGCTGCCCGGCTTCGAGGACGGCGCCACCCCCGGCGGGGCCGAACTGGTGCACCTGCGCGAGCCGGACCGGAAGGACCCCGAGGCGCCCAAGGTGCAGCGGCAGCTGCCCGAGGAGAGCACCCCCTGGATCGAGGGCCTGCTGGTGGAGACCGCGGGCAAGGTGCTCGCCGAGAAGTTCACCCCCACCGCGGGCGAGCGCTGCGGCCGCTGCGCGTTCCGCGGCAGCTGCTCCGCGCAGCGGGACGGCCGGCATGTCGTCGACTGAGCCGCTGCAGCACCCGGCCCAGCTCCGCGAACTGCTCGACATCCCGTTCAACGACGAGCAGTTGGCGGCCATCGGCGCACCCATGGAACCCGGCGTGATCGTGGCCGGCGCGGGCTCCGGCAAGACCACCGTGATGGCCGCCCGGGTGGTCTGGCTGGTCGGCTCCGGCGCCGTGCGCCCCGAGCAGGTGCTCGGCCTGACCTTCACCAACAAGGCGGCCGGGGAGCTCGCCGAACGCGTCCGGGCCGCCCTGCTGCGCGCCGAGGTCCGCGAGCAGGACGAGGACGCCCTCGGCGAGCCGCAGATCTCCACCTACCACGCCTTCGCCGGGACGCTGCTCAAGGAGCACGGCCTGCGCCTGGGCATAGAGCCCGACGTGCGGCTGCTCGCCGACGCCACCCGCTTCCAGCTCGCCGCCCGGGTCCTGCGCCAGGCCCGCGGCCCGTTCCCGGCGCTCACCGGCACCTTCAGCTCGCTGGTCGCCGAGATCGTCGCGCTGGACTCCGAACTCGCCGAGCACCTGGTCGAACCCTCGCAACTGCGCTCGTACGACGAGGAGTTGCTCGACCGGCTGGCCACCGTCAAGCTCACCAACGAGGACCTGCGGGCCGTCCCGAAGGCCGCCCGCGGCCGGCAGGAACTGCTGCACCTGGTCGAGGACTACCGGGCCCGCAAGCAGAAGCTCGGCCTGCTCGACTTCGGCGACCAGATCGCCGCCTCCGCCCGGCTCGCCACCCAGCGCCCCGAGGTCGGCACACTGCTGCGCGAGCAGTACCGGGTGGTGCTGCTGGACGAGTACCAGGACACCTCGGTGGCCCAACGCCTCATGCTGGCGGGCCTGTTCGGCGGTTCCCGGGGCGCGGGCCACCCGGTCACCGCGGTCGGCGACCCCTGCCAGGCGATCTACGGCTGGCGCGGCGCCTCGGTCGCCAACCTGGACGACTTCCCCCGGCACTTCCCGCGCGCCGAC
The DNA here is from genome assembly GCF_000721345.1 of Kitasatospora sp. NRRL B-11411. Taxonomy (NCBI): domain Bacteria; kingdom Bacillati; phylum Actinomycetota; class Actinomycetes; order Kitasatosporales; family Streptomycetaceae; genus Kitasatospora; species Kitasatospora sp. NRRL B-11411. Next base: position 86,498 of record NZ_JOGH01000024.1, read on the forward strand.
GGCAGCGGTGCGCACCGCTTCGCGCTCAGCGAGAACCGCCGCAGCGGCGGCCGGCTGCTCGACTTCGCCAACCGCCTCGCCGCCCCGCTGCGCGCCATGCACGAGGGCGTCGAGGCGCTGCGCCCCGCCCCCGGCGCCGAACGCGACGGCTACGCCCGGATCGCGCTGCTGCCCACCCACGCCGAGGAGGTCGACTGGCTGGCCGACTCGATCGCCCACCAGGTGCGCACCGGCACCGCGCCCGGCCGGATCGCCGTGCTCTGCCGGGCCGGCAGCTCCTTCCCCGACATCCACGCCGCGCTGGTCGCCCGGCAGGTCCCGGTCGAGGTGGTCGGACTCGGCGGGCTGCTCCAACTCCCCGAGGTGGCCGACCTGGTGGCGCTCTGCGAGGTGCTCCAGGACCCGACCGCCAACGCCGCCCTGGTCCGGCTGCTGATCGGCCCGCGCTGGCGCACCGGCCCGCGCGACCTGGCCCTGCTCGGCCGCCGGGCCGCCGAACTCGTCCGCACCGCCCGCTCCGGCGAGCAGGACGCGCTGAGCGCCGCCGTCGCCGAGACCGACCCGACCGAGGTGGTCTCGCTGGCCGACGCGCTGGAGACCTTCGTCGACGCCGAGCAGCCCGACGACCTGCCGTTCTCGCCCGAGGCCCGGGTGCGGTTCGCCCGGTTCGCCCGGGAGATCCGCGAACTGCGCCGGGCGCTGGCCGAACCGCTGATGGACGTCCTGCACCGGGTGCTCACCGTCACCGGCCTGGAGGTCGAACTCTCCGCCTCCCCGCTGGCGCTGGCCGCCCGCCGCCGCGAGACGCTGCACTCCTTCCTGGACATCGCCGCCTCCTTCGCCGACCTGGACGGCGACCCCGGCCTGGCCGCCTTCCTGGGCTTCCTGCGGGCCGCCCAGGAGTACGAGCGCGGCCTGGACGCGGGGCTGCCCGGCGGCGAGGACACCGTCAAGGTGCTGACCGCGCACAAGTCCAAGGGCCTGGAGTGGGACGTGGTCGCCGTCCCCGGCCTGGTCAAGGGCGGGTTCCCGTCCGGCCAGGGGCGCGAGCGCTGGACCTCCACCCGCCGGGTGCTGCCGCACGCCCTGCGCGGCGACGCCGCCACGCTGCCCGGCGAACCGGCCTGGAACGCCAAGGGCATCGGCGCGTTCAAGAAGGAGATGGCGCAGCACGGCGAGGTCGAGGAACTCCGGCTCGGCTACGTCGCGTTCACCCGGCCGCGCTCGCTGCTGCTGGCCTCCGGGCACTGGTGGGGGCCGTCCCAGAAGCGCCGCCGCGGGCCGTCCGACTTCCTGCTGCAACTGCGCGCGCACTGCGAACGCCCCGACGGCGGCGGCGAGATCGAGCGCTGGGCGGCCGAGCCCGGGCCGGAGGAGCAGAACCCGGCGTTCGACGTCTCGGTGGAGACCCCCTGGCCGCTGCCGCTCGACCCGGCCGCGCAGCACGCCCGCCGCCGGGTCGCCCGGGTGGTGCGGCAGCGGCTGGCCGGCGCCCCCGCGCCGGAGGCCGAGCCGATGGCCGTCGAGGACCAGCGGCTGGTGGCCTCCTGGGACCGCGACCTGACCGCCCTGCTCGGCGAGTTGGAGCGCTCCCGGCGCACCACCCGGGACGTCGCCCTGCCCGCCTCGCTGTCCGCCACCCAGCTGATGCGGCTGGCCGCCGACCCGGACGGCTTCGCCCGCGACCTGGCCCGCCCGATGCCCCGCCCGCCCGCGCCCGCCGCCCGTCGCGGCACCCGCTTCCACGCCTGGGTGCAGTCCCGCTACGACCAGCCGCTGCTGCTCGGCCCCGACGCGCTGCCCGGCCTGGACGCCGAGGAGATCGAGGACGAGCGCGACCTGGAGCGGCTCAAGGAGGCGTTCCTGCGCGGCCCCTACGCCCGCCGCACCCCGCACCGGGTCGAGGCGCCGTTCCAACTGGTGCTCGCGGGACGGGTGGTGCGCGGCCGGATCGACGCGGTCTACCGGGACGCGGGCGGTGGCGCAGGGTCACCGCGCTACGAGGTGGTCGACTGGAAGACCGGCCGGGAGGACTCCGGCGACCCGCTGCAGCTCGCGGTCTACCGGCTGGCCTGGGCCGAGCAGGCGGGCGTTCCGGTGGAGCAGGTCACCGCCTCGTTCTGCTACGTGCGCTCGGGCCGGATCGAAACCCCGTCAGGACTTCCCGGCCGAAAGGAGTTGAGCGATCTTCTGATCGGGAATAGGTAGAAAAGAGTCACTCAGAGCATCCAACCCGTCACGAGATCACGCGAAACCTGTGCGCCCTGCACGTTTCGTGCCTATTGTGGGGTCGGTAACCGGTCATCCCTCGTACTCCGGCCGCCGTCAGGGCTCCCGACCCCCTGACCTCCCGTCAGACCCGCAGGTGCCGAGCAGCACCCGCACCTTCCGCTGGAGAGACCGACGTTGAGCGCGACCGGATGGATCAGGGACGTCCTCCACGGCCCCACCCCAGGCCCGGTACCGGGCACCGTCACCGGCACCTGGCCCAGGACCTCGCACGCCCTGCCGCTGATCGGCATGCTGCTGATCGTCTCCCTCGACCTGCTGACCAACAGCCAGGTCACCGTCGAGCCCGCCCTGACCGCCGTCCCCGCCCTCGCCGCCGTGGTCTCCCGCCGCGCCTGGTACCCGCTGCTGACCGGTGCGCTGGCCGAGGCCTGCGCGTTCGGCATGGCCTGGTACAACGAGGTGCTGGGCCAGTCCGTGCACACCGCCACCGTCGCCGCGATCATCATCATCGCCGGCATCGGCCACCTCAGCGTCAACCTCCGGCTGCGCCAGGAACTCGCGCTCGCCGAAGCCCAGTTGGTCGCCGAGATCGCCCGTCGGGTGCTGCTGCGCCCGATCCCCGAACGGGTCGGGCCGGTCCGCGCCGCCGTCCGCTACGCCGCCGCCGCGGCGCACGCCTCGATCGGCGGCGACCTCTACGAGGTGGTCAACACCCGGCACGGCGTGCGCGCCGTGATGGGCGACGTCCGCGGCAAGGGGCTGGCCGCCGTCGAGACCGCCGCCGCCGTGCTCGGCGCGTTCCGCGAGGCCGCCCACCAGGAGCCCGCGCTGGAGAAGGTGGCCGGCTGGCTCGCCGTCAGCCTCGACCGGGCCCTGCACGAGAACGACCACCCCGGCGTGGAGGAGGAGTTCGTCACCCTGGTGCTGGTCGGCGTCCGCCCCGACGGCGCCCTGGAGATCGCCAACTGCGGCCACCCGCCGCCCGTCCTGCTCCGCGGCGAGGACGCCCCGCGGCTGCTCGCCGCCGACGAGACCGTCCCCCCGCTGGGCGTCCTCGACCCCGAGGACGTCTGCCCGCCGCTCCAGCTCGTCCCGGTCGAGCCCGGCGACCGGATCCTGCTCTACACCGACGGCGTCATCGAGGCCCGCGACCACGGCGGCGCCTTCTACCCCCTCACCGACCGCCTCCCGCTGCTCGCCGACGACGGCCCCGGCGACGTCCTGCAGCGCCTGCACGACGACGTGGTCCGGCACGTCGGCCACAAGCTCGGCGACGACGCGGCGATGCTGCTGCTCCAGTTCGACCCGGTCGTGCTGCCCGCGCAGGCCGCCCCGCGCGACGAGGCCGCCGTCCCCGGGCGCCTGGAAGGCTAGTGCCGCACCAGGCAACCTTCGCCCGTCGCGGCGCCCGGCACGCCCTCTCGCCGCACCGGCCGAAAACCCAAGTACACCCAGTACGAAGGCTTCCGGCCGGCACGCCGTGTGGTCGAACTGCACGGTCGGCCGGTGCGAGGGGTACGTCGGGGTGCGGGCGAGGTCGTACCAGCCCTGCAGCCTGGTCCGCCGGGCGGTGCGCACGCGCTCGCGCTTGGCGGTGCGCTGGATCGCGTGCGCCGAGCCGAGCACGGTGCGCGGCACCGCGCCGATCAGGTTGAAGTCGCCGAGCACCAGGTAGGGCTGCGGCAGGTCGGCGATCCAGCGCCGGATCGCGGCCAACTGCCCGACGTTCCAGCCCGGCACGAAGGACAGGTGCGCGGCCACCACCGTGAACTCCCCGCCCGGCCCGGCCAGCACCGCGGCGAGCGCGGCCCGCGGCTCGTCCGGCACCGGCGTCAGCCCGCGCCGCCCGGCCACCCGCAGCGGCAGCCCGAACGGCGCCGGGGCGAACCGGCGGGCCCGCCAGTGCAGCACCGGCAGCCGGGTGAGCAGCGCGGTGCCGTACGAGGGGCGGGAGTCGTCGGCCAGGTCGGCCGGCCCGTAGACGGCGAGGCCGGGCCGCTCCGGGTCGGCGATCCAGCCCGCCGAGGGGGCGGGGGTGCCGTGCAGGGCGGCGGCGAAGCGCCAGTCGGTGGCGCCCGCGGCCTTCGCGGCGAGGGCCGCCTGGTCGGTGCGGCCGGAGCGCTCCTGGTACCGGTCGACCTCCTGGAGGGCCAGCACGTCGGCGTCGAGCGAGGCGACGGCCTCGGCCAGCGGGGCGCCCGGCTCGGCCGGGAGGGGCGCGGGGCTGCCGTCGGGGGCGAGCGGTTGGCCGTGCAGCAGGTTGTACGTGGCGATCCGCAGTGTGGTCACGCCGTCGACCGTACCGGGCCGAGGTGAACGCGACGGCGGCTTGAGCCGGGGAACCATACCGGGTATACATACTGAGTATGTCGATCCGTCACGGCCTGCTCGCCCTGCTCGACCAGGGCCCGCGCTACGGCTACCAGCTGCGATCCGAGTTCGAGGCCAGGACGGGGGCGACCTGGCCGCTGAACGTCGGACAGGTCTACACCACGCTGGGCCGCCTGGAGCGCGACGGGCTGGTGGAGGCCGCCGGCGAGGACGACGAGGGCCACCAGTTCTACTCCGTCACCGACGAGGGACGCGCGGAACTGCGCCGCTGGTTCGACACCCCGGTGCCGCGCACCAACCCGCCGCGCGACGAACTGGCGATCAAGCTGGCGATGGCGGTGGCCATCCCGGGGGTGGACGTGGCCGCGGTGGTGCACGGCCAGCGCCGGCACAGCATGCAGGCGCTCCAGGACTACACCCGGCTCAAGGGCCGGGCCCTGGCCGCGGACGACGGCTCCGGCAAGGACCTGGCCTGGCTGCTGGTGCTGGAACAGCTGATCTTCCAGACCGAGGCGGAGATCCGCTGGCTGGACCACTGCGAGTCCCGGCTCGCCCAGCACGCCGAACGCACCGCCGCCACCCCGTCCGAACCCGCCGCCGCGCCGCCCGCCCGGCGCGCCGCCAAGAGCCGCGACCGCGGCCGCATCTGAACCTCCTGGGGGAGCGATGACCGAACAACTCAAGCCGGCCGAGCCCGTGCTGCACCTCGACCAGGTGAGCCGCACGCACGGCCACGGCGCGGCCGAGGTGCACGCGCTGCGCGCCGTCGACCTACGGGTCCACCCCGGCGAACTGGTCGCCGTGATGGGGCCCTCCGGCTCCGGCAAGTCGACCCTGCTGACCCTGGCCGGCGGCCTGGACAGCCCCACCGGCGGCCGGGTCGTCGTCGAGGGCACCGTCCTGGGCGAGCTGGACCGCAAGAAGCTGGCCGCCGTCCGCCGCCGCTCGGTGGGCTACGTGTTCCAGGACTACAACCTGATACCCGCGCTCACCGCCGCCGAGAACATCGCGCTGCCCCGGGAGCTCGACGGCGTCTCCGCCCGGGCCGCCCGCCGGGAGGCGCTCGCCGCGCTCGAGGAACTGAACATCGCCGAACTCGCCGACCGCTTCCCCGACGACATGTCGGGCGGCCAGCAGCAGCGCGTCGCCATCGCCCGCGCCCTGATCGGCGACCGCCGCCTGGTGCTCGCCGACGAACCCACCGGCGCCCTCGACTCCACCACCGGCGAGTCCGTGCTCTCCGTGCTGCGCGCCCGCTGCGACGCCGGCGCCGCCGCCATGATGGTCACCCACGAGGCCCGGCACGCCGCCTGGGCGGACCGGGTGGTGTTCCTGCGCGACGGCCTGCTGGTCGACGAGACCACCCGGCAGGACGCCGGCAGCCTGCTGGTCACCGCCGCCGCCAACGCGCGGAAGGACGGCCAGCCGTGAAGCCGACCGCCTGGCGCGCCGCCCTGCGGATCGCCCGCCGCGACGCCGCCCGGGCCAAGGGCCGCAGCGCCCTGGTGCTGGCGATGATCGCGCTGCCGGTGCTCGGCGTGGCCGGCGTGGACGTGATCGCCCGCAGCGCCCAGCTGGAGCCCGCGGAGAAGGCCGCCCGCGCGATGGGCACCGCCACGGCCGCCGTCACCATGTCCTCCCGCGGCGCCACCGAACTGCAGACCCCCGACGGCAGCGAGAACACCGCCCGGACGCCCGCGGAGGGCCAGGCCAAGACCCCCGAGCAGCAGCGCAGCGCCGACACCGACCCCGCGCAGCTGCTCACCGAACTGCTGCCCGGCGCCGTGCTGGTGCCGGACGGCATGTACAAGAGCACCTCGGCCACCACCGCCGAGGGCCGGATGACGGTGATGGCCGGCGAGGCCGACCTCACCGACCCGGTCTGGCACGGCAAGCTGAACGTGGTGGACGGCACCGCCCCCACCCGGCCCGACCAGATCGCCGCCACCCGCGGCTTCCTGAAGCGCTCCGGCCTGCGGATCGGCGACCGCACCGCCTTCCGCGGCCTGGAGGCCAGGCCCTACACCATCACCGCCGTCGCCGAGGACCCCGCCCGACTGGACCAGGTCATGCTGTACGGCCGCCCCGGCGCGGTGGTCCAGCCGCTGGTGCAGGCCGACACCGGCGGCGCCGACAGCGAGCCGCGCAACGGGGACAGCTGGCTGGTCACGCTGCCCGGCGGGGCCCGGATCGACTGGGCCGGGGTCAAGCGGCTCAACGACTACGGCTTCACGGCGGTCTCCCGGGACGTCCTGCTGCACCCGCCGGCCCGCGCCGAGGTGCCCTACTACGCGGAGCAGTCCCAGTACCCCTCCTACGTGAACAAGAGCGTGCTGGCCGTCGCCGCGCTGGTGCCCGGCATGGCCCTGCTGGAGATCGTGCTGCTCGCCGGACCGGCGTTCGCGGTCGGCGCCCGCCGCTCGCGCCGCCAGCTCGGCCTGCTCGCGGCCGGCGGCGGCGACCGCTCGCACGTCCGGGCCGTGGTGCTGGCCGGCGGCGCGGTGCTCGGCGCCGGCGGCGCCGTGCTGGGCCTGGTCGGCGGCGTGGGCCTGGTCGCGGTGCTGCGCGAGCAGCTGGAGGGCTACGGCGGACAGCGCTTCGGCCACTTCGACGTCCAGCCCCTCGACCTGCTCGGCGTCGCCCTGGTCGGCCTGGTCACCGGCCTGCTCGCGGCCGTGGTCCCCGCCGTCCAGGCCTCCCGGCAGGACGTGGTCGAGGCGCTCACCGGCCGCGGCGGCAGCAAGCCCGCCAACCGGATCATCGCGGTGCTCGGCGCCGTGATGGTGGCCGGCGGCACCGGACTGGCCCTGCTCTGCGCGGTCACCAACACCGCCCCCGTGCCGGGCCTGCTCGGCGGCTCGGTGATCGCCGAACTCGGCATGCTGCTGTGCACCCCGCTGCTGATCGGCCTGTTCGGGCGGCTCGGCCGCCACCTGCCGCTCAGCCCGCGGCTCGCGCTGCGCGACTCGGTGCGCAACCGCGGCCGCACCGCCCCCGCCGTGGCCGCCGTGATGGCCGCCGTGGCCGGCGCCGTCGCGGTGGGCATCTACCACGCCAGCGACGTCGAACGGCAGCGCCAGGACTACCGGCCCAGCCTGCCGGCCGGCGCGGTCGCGCTGCTGGAGGGCGGCCGCGCGGACGGCGACGCGAGCCGGTACGCCGCCCTGCGCGCGGCGGTCGAGAAGGACCTCGGCGCCCTCGGCGAGCACGCCGACGTGCTGAGCCCCACCGCCGTCCCCGGCGACTGCCGGGTCAGCTACAAGTGCGGGTTCGTCCAGGCGCTGAAGACCCCGGACAAGCGCTGCCCGGCCCAGGACGCCACCACCGACGAGCAGCGCCGGCAGGCGATGGCCGACCCCCGGTGCGTCGGCATGCGGGCACTGCCCACCGACCTGACCAGCATGTTCGGCGACGTCCTGATCGGCGACGGGGTACTGCTGCGCAACCTGCTCGACGTCCGCGACCCGGCCGCCGAACAGGCCCTGGCCGCGGGCAAGGCCCTGGTGTTCCGCCCCGACCACGTCGCCGACGGGAAGGTCGCGCTGCGCGCCGAGGAGCAGCCCACCCAGGCGCAGATCGACGCCAACGACTACCGGGGCAAGACCCGGGACGTCACCGTGGACGCCGTCGAGGTGCACTCGCCGCTCCCGTTCGCCACCGTCGTGCTGAGCCGGCAGGCCGCCCAGCGGGCCGGGCTGGGCGTCCGCTCGGAGGGGACGCTGTGGAAGCCCGCCGCGGCGCCGTCCGACGGTCGGGTCCAGAAGGCCACCGACCACCTCTCCAAGCTCGACGACACCGTCTACCTGGATGTCGAGCAGGGCTTCAAGCCGCAGCGCGACGTCGTCACGGTCGGCTTGACCGCCTTCGCCGCCCTGGTCGCGCTCGGCGCGGCCGGCATCGCCACCGGCCTGGCCGCCGCCGACTCCCAGCAGGACCTGGCCACGCTGGCCGCGGTCGGCGCGTCCGGCGGCATCCGGCGGCGGCTGTCCGGCTTCCAGTGCGGGGTGATCGCCGCGATGGGCTCGGTGCTCGGCCTGCTCTGCGGGACCGTCCCGGCGGTGGCGCTGCGGCTGCTGGAGGCCCGCAACGCCACGGTCTGGATCAACGGCGTGCCGGCCGGCCACGAGAAGGCGGTCATCGCCGTCCCGTGGCTGAACCTCGGCGGCCTGCTGGTCGGCCTGCCGCTGGTCGCGGTGCTGCTGGCCGCGTTGCTCACCCGCTCCCGGATCGGCCTGACCCGCCGGGCCGGCTGACGGCGGGGAGGGACGGGACGGGTGACCGTGCTCACGGCCGGGGGAGGCCGTGGGCACGCACCCGTCCGGGCGAACTAAAGTCGTCCGTATGACGAAAACGCCGGACAGCGCCGTCCGCTCCTTCATCGACCAGCACGAGGACGCCTTCCTGGCCGAGCTCGCCGACTGGCTGCGCATCCCCTCCGTCTCCGCCGACCCCGGCCGGGCGGGGGAGGTCCGCCGCTCCGCCGAGTGGCTGGCCGACCGGCTGCGCGCGACCGGCTTCCCGGTCGCCGAGGTGTGGGAGACGGACGGGCTGCCGGCGGTGTTCGCCGAGTGGCCCTCCGGCGACGAGGGCGCGCCGACCGTGCTGGTCTACGGCCACCACGACGTGCAGCCCGCCGCCCGCGAGGACGGCTGGGACACCGACCCGTTCGAGCCCGCCGTGGTCGGCCGCCGGCTGTACGCGCGCGGCGCCGCCGACGACAAGGGCCAGGTCCTCTTCCACACCCTGGGCGTGCGCGCCCACCTCGCCGCCACCGGCCGCACCGCGCCCGCCGTCAACCTCAAGCTGCTGGTCGAGGGCGAGGAGGAGTCCGGCTCGCCGAACTTCGCCGCCCTGGTGCGCCGCGAGGCCGAACGCCTCGCCGCCGACGCGGTGTTCATCTCCGACACCGGCATGTGGTCCGAGACCACCCCGACCGTGTGCACCGGCATGCGCGGCCTGGCCGACTGCCAGATCGACCTGTACGGCCCGGACAGCGACATCCACTCCGGCTCCTTCGGCGGCGCCGTCCCCAACCCGGCCGGGGTGGCCGCCGAACTCGCCGCCGGCCTGCACGACGCCGACCGGAAGGTCGCGGTGCCCGGCTTCTACGACGGCGTCGTCGAACTCACCGACGAGGAGCGGGCGCTCTTCGCCGAACTGCCCTTCGACGAGCAGCGGTGGCTGGAGGTCGCCAAGTCGCACGGCACCCGGGGCGAGGCCGGCCACACCACCCTGGAGCGGGTCTGGGCCCGGCCGACCGCCGAGGTCAACGGCATCTGGGGCGGCTACACCGGCCCCGGCGGCAAGACCATCGTCCCGGCCGAGGCGCACCTCAAGCTCTCCTTCCGGCTGGTCGCCGGGCAGGAGGTGGAGAAGGTCCGGGAGGCGGTGGCCGCCTGGGTTTCCGCCCGCGTCCCGGAGGGCATCCGGTACGAGATCGTCTTCCCCGGCGCGACCCGCCCCTGCCTGACGCCGCTGGACCACCCCGCGCTCCGGTCCACCGTCCGGGCCATGGAGCGGGCCTTCGAGCAGAAGGTCCTGTTCACCCGCGAGGGAGGCTCCGGACCGGCCGCCGACCTCCAGGACGTGCTGGGGGCGCCGGTGCTGTTCCTCGGGATCTCGGTGCCCTCGGACGGCTGGCACTCGATCAACGAGAAGGTGGAGCTCGACCTGCTGCGCAAGGGCGTCGAGACCTCCGCCTACCTGTGGGGCGACCTCGCGGAGAACTTCCGACCGTGACGACGAGCCCCGCACCTGCCGTACTGAAGCGAAGCGAACGGGGATGGACGAGTTGAGCAGCGGACCCGACACCAAGCAGCTGGCGCTGGCCCAGGCCGGGGTGGACCGGGCGGCGCACCGCCGGCTGGACGAACCCTGGCTGGCCGCGGCCTGGAGCCACCCCACCACCCGGGTGCTGCCGATCTCCGGCGGCGAGGCGTTCGTGGTGGACACCGCGGAGGGCACCCAACTGGTGCTGCTGCCCTCCTTCGAGGCGCCCGAGACCGGCCACCGGTACTTCCTGGGCACCGACGAGGACGGCACCCACTACTTCGCCCTGGACTGCGAGTCGCTGCCCGGCCGGCTCGACGGCGACGCCCGCCCGGCCGGCCTGCGCGAGGTCGGCGGCAACCTCTCCGACCGGGACTCCGGGCTGCTGGTGCACGCCGTCGCCCTGCAGCACTGGCACCGGCTGCACTCCTTCTGCTCCCGCTGCGGCCACCCCACCGAGAAGGCCGGGGCCGGCCACCTGCGCCGCTGCACCTCCTGCGCGGCCGAGCACTACCCGCGCACCGACCCGGCGGTGATCATGCTGATCACCGACGCCGAGGACCGCTGCCTGCTGGGCCGCCAGGCGCTCTGGCCGGAGGGCCGCTGGTCCACGCTGGCCGGGTTCGTCGAGCCCGGCGAGTCGATCGAGCGGACGGTCGTCCGCGAGGTGCAGGAGGAGGCCGGCGTCAAGGTCAGCGAGGTCGAGTACGTGGCCAGCCAGCCCTGGCCGTTCCCGTCCAGCCTGATGCTCGGCTTCCTCGGCCGGGCGCACCCCGACGGCACCGAGATCACCGTGGACGGCGAGGAGCTGTCCGAGGCCCGCTGGTTCACCCGGGAGGAACTGCGGGCCGGGATGGCCGCCGGGGAGATCCTGCCGCCGTCCGGCATCTCGATCGCCCGGTACCTGGTCGAGCTCTGGTACGGCGAACCGATGCCGGCCGCGGCCCGCTGGTGACGCCCGGGCCGGCCGCCCGGTGATTTCCGCGACGGGGGCGTACGGAGTGATCCGTACGCCCCCGTTGTGCATCCGCCGGAGGCCCGGAGCCGGGCCACCGGAAAGGTTCGGGTCCGCCCGGAACGTTCCGCCGGGGTTTCCCGGACCCGGGTTCCGGGCACGGTTGGCGCATTCCGCTGAAACCGCCCGAGCCCACTGGCTACATTCACTCGCGTGACGATCCCGCGCGGCACCGCCCCTTCGCCCAAGTACCAGCAGCTCGCCGCCGACCTGCGCCGGCGCATCGAGGCCGGCGAGTGGGCGGGCGGCGGACGGCTCCCGGTCGAGACCGAGCTGGAGGAGCACTACGGGGTGGCCCGCAACACCGTCCGGCTCGCGGTGGACGTGCTGGTCAACGAGGGCCGGGTGGCGCGCGTCCAGGGCAAGGGCACCTACCTGCGCGAGCCCTCCCGGCACGACCACCGGGTGTACGCCCGCCCCGCCCGCCCGGCCCGCCGCGAACCGCTCGCCCCCAGCGGCGAGGTGTACGCGGCCGAGGCGGCGGCCGCCGGGCGGCGGCTCACCGTGGACTTCGAGGTGGCCGTCATCCGGGCCCGCCGCGACATCGCCGCCTGGCTCGGACTGCGCCCCGAGGAGACCGTCATGATGCGCCGTCAGCTCTGCCGGGTCGACCAGGAGCCCTACGCCATCGAGGAGAGCCACTACCGGGCCGGGCTCGCCGCGGGCACCCCGCTGATGAACGACCGGCCCGTCCCCGGCGGCGACGAGCGGATACTGGTGCAGCTCGGCCGGACCGAGACCGCCGCCACCGACCACCTCACCGCCCGGATGCCCGCCCCCGCCGAGGCCGCCTGGTTCGGCCTCGGCCCCGGCGTGCCGCTGCTGGTCAACACCCGGATCAGCAGCGACCGGCGCGGCCCGATCCGGGTGGTGGAGACCCGCTACGCCGCCGACCGGGCCCGGCTGCTCTACGAACTCGGCGACGGCGCGGCCAACGGCTGAAGGGCCGGAGGGCCGAGCGGGCCGGACAGCCGAGCGGGCCGGACAGCCGAGCGGGCCGCGGGCCGCGGGGGAAACGCCGCCGCCCGGCCCGCGGGAAACGGGGCCGGGCGGCGGCGGAATGCGGACCGGCGGATTTCCGGCCCCGCGGACCGGCCCCCCGATCGGCCGGGGCGGAATTCGGACCGGAACCGATCGGACCCCGGACGGAATGCGACCGGAATTCGAGCGGATTCGGACCGCGCCGGACCGGACGGGACCGCGGCGGCGCGGATCCGGGTCAGACCAGCGCGGCCTGGACCTGGCGCAGGCTCGGGTTGGTCATCACGCTCTGCTCGCCGGAGGCGGAGACCACCACGACCGTCGGCACCGTCTGGTTGCCGTCGTTCACCGACTCCACGTAGGACGCCGAGGCCGGGTCCTGCTCGATGTTGACCTCGCTGTAGGCGATGCCCTCGCGGTCCAGCTGGCTCTTGAGGCGGTTGCAGTAGCCGCACCAGGTCGTGCTGTACATCGTGACGGTGCCGGACATGGCGAGGGACTCCTTCGGTCGACGGACGGTGGCCGGACGGCCGCCCGGTGCAACGCCCGGCGGCCCGGACCCATTCCGGGACGGACAACGGTGTGACGATCCGACCACCACCGGCCGCCTGTGGACAACCCCGTCCGAACTGTCCGGAGCGCCTGCGAGGATGGAGGGCATGCAGGAAGACCTCCTGGGGTTCGACGACCCCCACGCGCAGTACGGCCCCGCCCCCACCGGAGCGGACGCGGTGCTGGCCGGGCTCGACCCCGAGCAGCGCGCCGTGGCCACCGCCCTGCACGGCCCGGTCTGCGTGCTGGCCGGTGCCGGCACCGGCAAGACCCGCGCCATCACCCACCGGATCGCCTACGGCGTGCGCAGCGGCGTCTACCACCCCTCGCAGGTCCTCGCCGTCACCTTCACCGCCCGCGCGGCCGGCGAGATGCGCGGCCGGCTGCGCCAGCTCGGCGCGGACGGCGTGCAGGCCCGCACCTTCCACTCCGCGGCGCTGCGCCAGCTCCAGTACTTCTGGCCGCGCGCCGTCGGCGGCGAGCTGCCCCGGCTGCTGGAGCGCAAGGTCCAGCTGGTCGCCGAGGCGGCCGGCCGCAGCGGCCTGCGCGTCCAGCGCACCGAACTGCGCGACCTGACGGCCGAGATCGAGTGGGCCAAGGTCACCCAGGTCGTCCCCGACGACTACCCCGCCGCCCTCGCCAAGTCCGGCCGCGAGGCCCCGCGGGACCCGGCGGAGACCGCCCGGGTCTACGCCGCCTACGAGGACGCCAAGCGCCAGCGCGGCCTGATCGACTTCGAGGACGTGCTGCTGCTCACCGCCGCCATCCTGGAGGACCGCCCGGAGATCGCCGACCGGGTCCGCTCCCAGTACCGGCACTTCACCGTCGACGAGTACCAGGACGTCTCCCCGCTCCAGCAGCGCCTGCTGGAGCAGTGGACGGGCGGCGACGGCGGCGCCAGCCTCTGCGTCGTCGGCGACGCCAGCCAGACCATCTACTCCTTCACCGGCGCCACCCCCGACCACCTGCTCGGCTTCCGGCACCGGCACCCCGGTGCCACCGTGGTCAAGCTGGTCCGGGACTACCGCTCCACCCCGCAGGTGGTCCACCTGGCCAACGGGCTGCTCTCGCAGGCCCGCGGCCAGGCCGCCCAGCACCGGCTGGAGCTGGTCTCCCAGCGCGAGGCCGGCCCCGAGCCGGTCTACCGCGAGTACCAGGACGAGCCCACCGAGGCCGAGTCCACCGCCCGCCTGATCCGCGACCTGCTCGGCACCGGCGTGCGGGCCAGCGAGGTCGCCGTGCTGTTCCGCACCAACAGCCAGTCCGAGGTGTACGAGCAGGCCCTGGCCGACCTCGGCATCGCCTACCAGCTCAAGGGCGCCGAGCGGTTCTTCGAGCGCCCCGAGGTCCGCGAGGCCGGCGTGCTGCTCAAGGGCGCCGCCCGGGCCGCCGACGACCCGCTGACGGCCGGGGCGCCCGACCTCGCCGCCCAGGTCCGCGCGGTGCTCGCCACCCGCGGCTTCGCGGCCACCCCGCCGGCCGGCTCCGGCGCGGTCCGCGAGCGCTGGGAGTCGCTGAACGCGCTGGTCCGGCTCGCCGGGGAGTTCGAGGCCGCCCGCACCGCGGCCGGCGAGCGCGCCGACCTCGCCGCCTACGTCGCCGAGCTGGACGCCCGGGCCGCCGCCCAGCACGCCCCCGCCGTCGAGGGCGTCACGCTGGCCTCGCTGCACGCCGCCAAGGGCCTGGAGTGGGACGCGGTGTTCCTGGTCGGCCTGACCGAGGGCACGCTGCCGATCATCTACGCCAAGACCGACGAGCAGATCGAGGAGGAGCGCCGGCTGCTGTACGTCGGCGTCACCCGGGCCCGCCGCTTCCTCACCCTCTCCTGGTCGCTCTCCCGCTCCCCGGGCGGCCGCGCCTCCCGCAAGCCCACCCGCTTCCTGGACGGCCTGCGCCCCGGCTCCGGCAGCCCCGGCGCGCGCACCCGCGGCGGGCGCGGGGGCGTCGAGCCGGGCGCGGAGCGCTCCGCCGCGCGCCGGGTGCGCGGCCCGGTCAAGTGCCGGGTCTGCGACCGCACCCTGACCGACGCCGTCGAGCGCAAGCTCCGCCGCTGCGAGGGCTGCCCGTCCACGATGGACGAGGCGCTGTACGAGCGGCTGCGCGAGTGGCGCTCGGTCAAGGCCAGGGAACAGGGCGCCCCGGCCTACGTGGTGTTCACCGACGCCACCCTGACGGCCATCGCGGAGGACGTGCCGGGCAGCCTCGCCGAGCTGTCCAGGATCTCCGGAGTGGGCGCCATGAAGCTGGACAAGTACGGCGCCGACGTGCTCTTGTTGTGTGCGGGGGAGAGTCCGGAACCGGTCGGGGAGACCGACCGGGAAGCGGAGTCCGCCCCGTCCGAGGGCGAAGCCGACAACGAGGCTGAGAACTCGCCGGAAAAATAGTTTGCGCGCCGCATGGACGGCGCAATAGCCTGCCGGAGCGGTCAAGGGGACGAGACCGCAAAGCTCGCAGAGGGCTTGTTTCTGCGTGCGCGACCATCAACCAGATATCGGAGTCCGGGCGACCGGACACCGCGAGACGCCGAGAGGAGGCGAGTTCAGTGGAGACCAAGATGATCACCAAAGTGACCGACCTGATGACCACCCTCGCCATGCCCTCGCGCGTCAGCGCTTCGGTTCTGGGTCTTGGCACGGCCGGCGGCAACGCCGAGCGCCTGCTGTCCGAGCACTGCCTTGTCAGTGATCTGGGCAATGCTGTGGGCACCCGTGTCGAGGCAGGTCTCTCCCGTGACTGGGCGACGTTCGGCGGCGGCATTTCGCTGTCCGACGAGCGACCGACCAAGGCATCGAAGGCAGTAGCGGCAGAAGCCCTGCATGGGCGCTATGCGGCCGCCGTCGGTGCCGGAAGCAAGAAGCAGGACCAGCAGATCTCCCTGGCCGAAGCCGCCGTCCGCGGCGCCGAGGCCGGCCGGCAGCAGGCTTTCCGCGGGCCTGGACCCTGGAGCGAACGACCCTGACTGAAACAGTCACGGGCGGTGCCTCCAGGGCCGCGGAAACCCAGCCACCGGGTTCCGCGGCCCTTCTGTTTTGTCCGGTACGCAAGACCCACCCAGGCCCCACGGGGCCTCCGGACCGCTCCGCACCACGGAACGGCCGGATCCACATCGAAGACGAGGAAGACGCCCACAGTGTCCACGGTCATCACACCGCCGCCCCTCCCGTCCGTACCGACCGACAAGACCGTCAAGGCCAACCAGGCCGACCCCCCGGAGGTAACACTCATGCAGCTCACCGCCATCGACGAGGCTGACTCGCTCGGGCTCCCCATCCCGTGCCGGGCCTTCGACCCGGAGGTCTTCTTCGCGGAGACCCCCGCGGACGTCGAGTACGCCAAGTCGCTGTGTGGCACCTGCCCCGTCAAGGCCGCCTGTCTCACCGGTGCCCTCGAGCGCCGCGAGCCGTGGGGCGTCTGGGGTGGCGAGCTCTTCGTGCAGGGCGTCGTCGTCGCCCGGAAGCGCCCGCGTGGCCGTCCGCGCAAGACCGAGGTCATGGCGTGAACCCCGCAGCCAGGACCGACCGCAGCGGCACCGGAGCCGTCCGCAGGGGAGAGCAGCCCCCGCTGGACACCGCTCTGCGCCACTCGGTACGCATCGCGGCCGCCAAGGCCGACGCAGCACTCACCCGCCCCTTCCCGACGACGCACCACGAGCAGGACCACCACATGAACCCCGCCGGCATCGATCCCACCGTCCGCTCCGAGCAGACCACCGAACTCCAGATCCAGAACAGGACGCTCGAAATGAATCTCCTCCAAGAATCCCTGGCTCGCGCGCATATGCAGCAACGCCTCCACGAGGCCGAGGAACAACGCCTCGGCCTGCGGGTGCTGCGCGCGGCGCGACTGCGCCGCCGGGCCGAACGTGCCTCGCTGCGCGCCCGCAAGGCCCTCGCCGTCGCCCTGATGTGACGGATGCTCCACCCCCGCCGGCCGGCCGCGAGGCCCCGCCGGTGACACACCCCTGAACGCCGACGGCCGACTCCCCACCCCCGGGGAGCCGGCCGTCGGCGCGTCCCGGTGCCTGCCGTCCGACCCCGCCTGCCCGGTTCCGCCGCATTCATGCCCGTCCGGGCCCGCCCGGCCCAACTCCACCGCTCCGCACTGCTGTTCGCCGCTCGAACGGGTCGTGCAAGGATGGCCCCCATGTGGTCCTCCCTCCCGCTCGGCGAGCGGCTGCGCACCGAACTCGGCCCGCCCCGCAAGGTCCGCCGCCTGGTCAGCAGCCCGCGCTCCCGGGTCTGGCGGGCCGAGCTCGCCGGCCGCCCGGTGGTGGTCAAGCAGCTGGTCGACTCGCCCGGGGCCGCCGACCGCTACGCCCGCGAGGCGGCCGCGCTCTCCCTCGCCGCCCGGCCCGGCAGACCCGGCCGCCCGGTGGTGCCCGCCCTGCTCGGCACCGACCCGGCCGCCCGCCTGCTGGTGCTGGAACGCCTGGAGGACCGCACCCCGGGCCCCGGCTGGCAGCAGGACTACGCCACCGCGCTGGCCGGGCTGCACGCCAGCGCCCCCGCCGACCTCCAGGACCTCGCCGGGACGGCCCCCGGCACCGACCTGCCCGCCTGGACCGGCCCGACCGGACGCGACCTCGGCTGCTTCATCGCCCTGGCCCGGATCCTCGACGTCCCCGCCCCGCCCGGCGCCCGCGCCGAGGCCGAAGCCCTGCTCGACCGGCTCTCCGCCACCCCCGTCCGGCACGCCCTGCTGCACGGCGACCCCTGCCCCGGCAACGACCTGCACACCGCCGACGGCGTCCGGTTCGTCGACTTCGAGCAGGCCTCGCTCGGCCCCGGCGCGGTCGAGTTCGCCTACCTGCGGATCGGCTTCCCCACCTGCTGGTGCTCCACCGCCCCGCCCGCCCCCGTACTGGCCGAGGCCGAAGCCGCCTACCGCACCGCCTGGCGCGCGGCCACCGGCACCGAGGCCGCCACCCCCGCCGAACTCGCCGACGCCTGCGCCGGCTGGCTGCTGCGCGGCGACGCCCTCGTCCCCAAGGCCGAACGCGGCACCGCCGACCACCTGTCCCGCCTCCACCACGGCGACTGGACCTGGGGCAACGCCACCGCCCGCCGCCGCCTCCTGCACCGCCTCCGCGCGGTCGCCGAACTCGCCGGCCCCGACACCGCCCTCCCGGTCTTCGGCCGCTTCTGCGCCACCCTCGCCACCCGCGCCCGCACCGCCTGGCCCACCGCGGGCCCGCTCCCCGTCGAACGGACCTGACGCCCCGGCCCCGGCCCCGACACCGGTCAGGCCCGGACGACCGTCACCCCGTCCCGCTCCAGCTCGCGGGCCAGCTCCTCCGGGTAGCCGAGCCCGGTCGCCGGGTCGCGGTCCGCGGCCAACTCCTCCTCGGTGGCGGCGAAGTCGTGCCAGACCAGGGTGAACGGCGGGACCAACCCGAAGCCGCCGCCCAGACAGTCGCGCAGACCGTTCCACTCCCGCCCGTAGTAGCCGCCCGGCCCGTTCACCGCCTCACCGATCGCGCAGTGCAGGCCCGTGACGTCCTCCACCTCCCTGCCGTCCAGGTGGTACTCGCCGCCGGAGCGGTCCGGCCCGGGCTCGCGGAGGTACAGCGCCAGCGTCTGCCAGGTCTCCTTGGCGGCAGTGCCCAACCCGCGCCAACTGCCCGCCTGCCGCGGCGGCCCGGCCTGCCACTGCCGCCAGACCGTGCGGGCCGCCGAACCGGGCAGCTGGTCGGGGGAGACCGACAGCAGCACGTCTAGTAGGCCGCCGCCGAGTACCGACGGCCAGGTTCGGCCGACGGCCAGCCCGGTCGGGACCCGGCACAGCACCCGGCCGGTGTCGTCCAGCGCCCACAGCTCGGTGTACGCGGGCCAGCCCCGGTAACCGCTGTCAAACCGTGCCCGCAGCGGACCGGTCAGCTCGCAGCCGACCAACTGCACCGGCAACCGCCCGGGCCCCTCACGTTCCACCAGCAACCCGGTGACCTCCGCGCCCACCGCGAGCGGCTCCGGTCCGGACCTGCTCGCCGTCAGTTCGAAGCGCTCACCAGGATCCCGTGCGAACCGGAAGTCCTCCACCGCGCCGACGGCTGCCCCGACCACCACGTCGACCAGCGCCGGACCGGCGGCGTGCGGTACGACCGCGAGCACCTCGGCGTCCAGCAGATCCCACCAGTACTCCCGCCCGGAGGCCGACCGGCCGGTGATCAGGGCGGGTCCGAGCCACCCGACCGCCGCCCCCGGCGCGCAGCCGCGCAGGACCAGGACCTCGCGCGGTGGCGGGGCCGGGTCGGTGAACAGGCCCTCGACGGCGGCGCACCGGCCCAGTAGCAGTTCCTCGCCGTTCTCGTCCTCGCCGACGATCAGGTACCGCACCGGGAACGGCCGCTCCCACTCTCGATGGCCCACCGGCTGCACGCCCGTCCTCCTTCGTCCGCGCCCAGCGTGCAGCGCGCGCCCCGGCCGGGGCAAAGCGTTTTGCGGGCCGGGGCGCGCGGGGCGGTCGGCTCAGTCGGCCAGGTCGGCATCCGGCTCGGCGAAGCCGGGGAGCCAGCGGAGGAGTTCCTCGTGCAGGCGGACGGTGGCGCCGAGTTGGCACAGGACGCCGATGGTGGAGAGGGTGACGCGGTGGATCAGCAGATAGGAGGGCGGGAGGTTGAGCTGCTTGCCGAGGTTGTAGGCGGGGGAGCGCGGGTCGGCGATCCGGGCGGCCTGGGTGCGCATCCAGGGGCGGCTGAAGGTGAACTGCTCGGCGCGGGTGGGCTCGATGATCGGGAGCAGGTAGTCGAGCACCGCGTCCGGGTCGAGCGAGATGCCGGGGCGGACGAAGTTCTCCTGCCGGAGCAGGTCGTACACCGCCCCGGCGTCCCCGGCCAGGGCCAGGCGCAGGGAGGTGCCGATCGGGCGGGGCAGGCCGCCGGGGAGGCGGTCGACGGTGCCGAAGTCGAGCACGCCGAGCTTCCAACTCGCGGCGCTGCGGCCGGTCTTGACGAGCCGGAAGTTGCCCGGGTGCGGGTCGGCGTGCAGCAGGCCGGTGCGGCTCGGGCCGGCGAACAGGAAGCGGGCCAGGAGCTGGCCGGCCCGGTCGCGCTCGGCGCGGGTGCCGTCCGAGACGACCTGGGAGAGCGGCTTGCCCTCCAGCCACTCGGTGACCAGCACCCGCCCGGACTGGGCGACCACCCGGGGCACCAGGATGTCGGCGTCCCCGGCGAACTCCCGGGCGTGCAGCTGCTGGGACTCCGCCTCCAGCCGGTAGTCGAGCTCCTCGGTGACCCGCTCGCGCAGTTCGGCGATCAGCGGCTTGATGTCCACGCCCGGGATCAGCGGGCCCAGCATCCGGGCCAGCCGGGAGAGCTGGCTGAGGTCGCTGAGCAGGGCGTCGCCCGCGCCCGGGTACTGGATCTTGACCGCGACGTCCCGTCCGTCCTTCCAGACGGCGCGGTGCACCTGGCCGATCGAGGCGGCGGCGGACGGCTGGTCGGAGAAGGAGCGGAAGTTCTCCGCCCAGCCCTCGCCGAGGTCGGCCGCGAGCACCGCGTGCACGGTGCGGGTCGGCATCGCCGGGGCGGACTCCTGGAGTTTGGTGAGCGCGGCCCGGTAGGGGCCCGCGACGTCCTCCGGGAGGGCGGACTCGAAGACCGACATGGCCTGCCCGAACTTCATCGCACCGCCCTTCAACTTGCCGAGGGTGGCGAAGAGTTGCTCCGCGGTCTGGGCCTGGAGCTCGGCCGCCACCTCCTCCGCCGGCCGCCCGCCCAGGCGCTTGCCCAGGCCGAGGGTGGCCCGCCCGGCGAAGCTCAGCGGCAGGGCCGCCAGCCGGGCCGTCCGGGAGACCGCCTTGCGCGGCATCTCAGACATCCCCCGCCCCCGTCCGGACGGCGCGGCCGGTGGCGGCCGGGGCCGCCCCGGCACGCGGTCGGGCGACCGGCCGGGCCGTGCCGGTCCTTGCCTTGCGCGGTAGATCGCTCACCGGACCTCCTGATCCTCCGGACCGACCGGCGCCCCGCCGGCGGTCGGTACAGCGGCACTCCCGGCACCCGCCCGGCGCGCCCCGGACCCGACGGGCCGCCGCCCGCCCCCGGAAGCGGTGCACCGGGCGGGTGGCGACGGATCGGGCGCGGGCTGCCGAACGGGCCCCAGGGGTCGTCCTAGGCCATTGTGCCCGTTCGCCCCGGTGCGGCGGACTGCCAGAGGCAACCGCAATCCGGGTGGCTGCGCAGCCGCAGCCGCCGCACCATGCCGTCGGCGGCGGACAGCTCGCACCAGCCGTCCACGCTCGGTGGCAGCACCCCGTCCAGGTACAGCTGGGCGTGCAGCGCGGCGAGCCCGGCGACCGAGGTGGCGACCGCGCCGTCGCAGGCCGGGACGCGGGCCCGGCCGGGGCCCTCGTCGATCAGCTGGGCCAGCAGCCGGGGCCACGCCTCGTCCTCGTCCCGCCGGGCCAGGGTGGCGCAGCTGCCGCAGGCGGAGGCGCCGGGGACGACCAGCGGGCCGACCACGCCGAGGTGCTCGAGCACCCCGGTGTACAGGTGCGGGATGCCGGCCCGCATCAGCTCCTGGGCGTCCACGGCGGCCCCGGTGTACGCGGCGGAGCCGTCCCGCGGGGCGAGCACCACCAGGGTGGGCGGCGGGGGAG
>NZ_JOGH01000025.1:0-72574 GCF_000721345.1 Kitasatospora sp. NRRL B-11411
CCATCCCCCCCCCCCCCTCGATGTTGCCCGCGGGCAACTTCCCGCCCGCCACCGCCGCCGCCCCCACCGTCGCCCCGGCCGTCGCGGACGCCCCCAGCACGGCCTCCCGCCCGCACCCCGGCTGTCGTCCGCGGACACCATCCCCTCCCCCCCCCCGATTTTGTCCGCGGACAACTGCGGGGTGGGGGAGGGGATGTTGTCCGCGGACAACACCGGGGGTGCGGGCGGGATGTTGTCCGCGGACAACACGGGCGGGGTGGTCGGGTCGGGCAGGCGCTTGCGGTCGACCTTGCCGTTCGGGGTGAGCGGCATCTCGTCCAGCGCGATCAGGTAGCGCGGGACCGCGAAGGAGGGGAGCACCGTCCGCAGGTGGGCGCGGACCTCTTCGGTGCGGCCGCCCGGTTCCAGGACCGCGAAGCCGGCCAGTTCCTTCTCGCCCCGGCGGTTGCGGACCACCGAGACCACGGCCGCCTGGACCTGGGGGTGGGCGGCGAGGGCGGAGGTGACCTCGCCCAGTTCGACGCGCTGGGAGCGGATCTTGACCTGGTTGTCGTCGCGGCCGATGAACTCCAGCAGCCCGTCGGGGGTCCAGCGGACCCGGTCGCCGGTGCGGTAGAGCCGCTGTCCGGGCAGGCCGGAGAAGCCGTCGGGGACGTAGCGGCGGGCGGTCGCGGCGGGGTCGCCGAGGTAGCCGCGGGCCAGGCCGACGCCGCCGAGCCAGAGTTCGCCGGGGACGCCGCGGGGGGCGGCGCGCATGCCGACCGGGTCCATCACGACGACGGCGCGGGTGCCTGGCACCGGGGCGCCGATGGGTACGGTCCGGGCGCAGTCGTCGGCCTCGGTGACGGGCCACCAGGTGGAGGTGAAGGAGTTCTCGGTCGGGCCGTACCCGTGCAGGACGGTGCCGGGGGCGGCCCAGCGCAGCACCTTGGACATGTGCGGGACCGAGATCATCTCGCCGCCGCAGAAGATCCGGCGCAGCGTCTGGAAGACGTCCGGCACGTCCTCGATGAGGCGGTTCATCAGGGGGGTGCTGGCCAGCATCGTGGTGACGCCGTGTTCGAGGAAGACGGTGCGCAGCTCCTCGGGGGAGAGCACCAGTTCCTTGCCGACGACCACGACCTCGGCGCCGGCGGCGAGGGCGCCCCAGACCTCGTAGGTGGCGCCGTCGAAGTTCAGCGGGCACAGGTGCGCGACCACGTCGGTCTCGTCGAGGTCGAGGAAGTCGGGGCGGGACAGCAGCCGGGTGAAGCCCTCGTGGGAGAGGACGACGCCCTTGGGGCGGCCGGTGGAGCCGGAGGTGTAGAGGACGTTGAACACCCCGTCGGGGCTGACCCGGACGGGGGCCGGGGCGGGGGCGGTCGGGGACCGGTCCAGGGCGCCCCAGAGGGCCTCCTCGACGGTGAAGGCGCTCCCGGGCGGCAGGGTGACCCGGCCGAGCAGGCCGTCGGTGCCGATGGTGATCCGGGGCGCGGCGTCGTCGAGGACGGCCTGCAGCTGGGCGTCCGGGTAGACCGGGTCGAGCGGCAGGTAGCCGGCGCCGGCGATCAGGGTGGCCAGCCACAGCACGATCGAGGTGGTGCCGCGGGGGAGCAGTAGGGCGACCAGGTCGCCGTTGCGCACGCCCCGGGTGCGCAGCCAGGTGGACAGGGCCTGGGCGCGGTGGGCGAGTTCGCGGTAGGTGACGGTCTGCGGGCCGTGGCGGAGCGCGATCGCGTCGGGGGTGCGGGCGGCGCGGGCCAGGACCAGTTCGTGGACCGGGGTGCGTTCCAGCGGGAGGGTGTCGTCGACCGCGGAGAACGGGGTGAAGGTGTCGCTGCCGGCGACCAGGGCCCCGCAGGAGGCGGCCGGGTCGGCGGCGGCGGCCGCGGCCAGGGCGGTGAACTGGTCGAGGAAGACCCGGGCGGTGGCGCTGCGGTAGACCGCGGAGTCGAAGTCGACCCGGACCCGGGCGCCGTTCGCCTGCTCCAGCACCACGAGGGAGAAGTCGTACTTCGCGGCGGGGGTGTCGTGCTCGACCAGCCGGATCCGGGCGCCGGGGACCTCCCACTCGCCCTCGGGCTCGGGGAAGTGCATGAACACGCAGGGGTCGATCAGCGAGCGGTGCCCGGCCTCGCGGCGCAGGGTGCGCAGCTGCGCGGAGGGGACGGTGCAGTGGTCGAGGGAGTCCCAGACCTGGTCGCGCAGGGCGACGACCAGGTCGCGGAAGGCGGTGCCGGCGGAGACCTCGGAGACCACCGGCAGGACCCGGGCCTGGAGGTCGACCGAGCGCTCGTCGCCGTGGCGGGCGGCGAAGAGCATGCCGGAGGTACCGGCCTCGGCGGCGCTCCAGGCGTGCAGCAGGGTCAGCCAGCAGGCGAGCAGGACGGTGGCGGGCGAGGCGAGTTCGGCGCGGGCCAGGTCGCGGATGCCGGCCATCGTCCGGGCGTCGAGCGCGGCGGTCTCCCAGGCGGGGGCGCCGGGGGTGGCGGAGGGGCGGTTGAGGTCGGGGAGCGGGGCCAGCGAGGGGAGCTCGTCCCCGAGCAGGCCCTGCCAGTAGGCGGCCGCGGCGTCGGGCGCGGGGGTGGTTGCGGGGGTGGTGTTGTCCGCGGACAACACCGGGGGTGTGGACGGGATGTTGTCCGCGGACAACATCGGGGTGGGGGAGGGGATGTTGTCCGCGGACAACATCGGGGGTGCGGGCGGGATGTTGTCCGCGGACAACATCGGGGTCGCGGGTTCGCCCGGGGTGGGCTGGAGGCGGGTGCGGTAGGCGGCGATCAGGTCGTCGAGGAGGACCTGTTGGGACCAGCCGTCGCACACCAGGTGGTGCACGACGAGCACCAGCAGGGCGCCGTCCGGGTGGTGGAGGACCTCGGCCCGGAGCAGGGGGGCGCGGGTGGTGTCGAAGGGGCGGGCGGAGAGTGCCGCGGCTTCGCGGGCGGCGGTGGCCGGGTCGTAGGGGGTGGTCGAGCGGCGCACCATCAGGGGGACCGGGGCGGTGGGGTGTTCGACGCGGAGGAGGTCGGGGCCTTCGGTGACGAACGCGCTGCGCAGCAGGGGGTGCCGGGACGCGAGGTCCTGCAGGGCGCCGCGCAGGGCCGGGAGGTCGACGCCCGGGGTGAACTCGAGGTCGACCGGGATGTTGAAGCGGCCGGACTCGGGCTCACGTTGGACGGCCAGCCACACCTCCACCTGCTCCGGTGTGGCCTTGGACCGGGCTTCGTTCACGTCTCTCGTCATTCCTTCCGGTCGGTTCGGTGGTGCGCCGCGGACCGTGCGGGTGGCGGTGCGCGGGTGCTGCGGTGCGCGGGGTGGGGTCGGCCGGGCGGGTGCGGTCAGGCGGTCGGGGCGGGGCGGCGGCCGAGGGAGTGGGCCAGCAGGGCGCTCAGGGTGTCCACCGAGTGGAAGTGCACGGGGTTGAAGTCCGTCTCGGCGATCGGCACGCCGAACCGGTTCTCGCACAGGCCCCGCAGTTCGGAGAGGTCCAGCGAGCCCAGGCCGAGGTCGTCGACCAGGTCGGCGTCCGGCCGGATCGCCGCCGGGTCGAGCGGGAGGTAGAGGTCTTCGGCGAGCATCGTGCGGATGGCGGTGCCGATCTCGTCCAGGGACCACTCACGCATTGCCACTGCCCGCCTTCGTCGTCTGCCCGTGGGTCCGGGTCTTCGGGGTCTTCGGGGTGATCAGGTCGTTCGGGTCGTTCGGGGCTGCCGGGGCTGCCGGGGCTGCCGGGTCGTTCGGGGCGGCCGGGGTCCGCGGCCGCAGCAGGGCCCGGGTCGCCGGGGCCGGTACGCCCGCGCGTTCGGCCGCGCGCAGGACCGAGCCGCCGATGGCGTCCAGTTCGGCGGGGTCGCGGCTGAGCGAGGGGGTGGTCCGTCCGGGCAGGGATTCGAGGGTGCGGATCAGGTGGTCCGGGTCCAGGTCCGGTACGCCGAGGGCGGTGGCCACCGCGCACAGCTCCCGGGCGCAGGCCAGCATCAGGGTGCCGGCCTCGGCCTCGGCCCGGACCTGTTCGAGCGGGCCGGAGACGGCCAGGGTCGCCAGGGCCAGCGGGGCGAGCAGGACGGCCTTGTGCCACAGCACCGTCTGGGCGTCGCGGCCGGGGACCGCGCGGATGCCGGCCGTCCGCAGGGCGGCGACGAGGGGGTCCAGGCCGTCCCGGGAGCCGTTGCGGCGGGCGAGTTCGAGCTGGGTGAACAGCGAGTCGCGGACCACTTCGCCGACCGCGGTGCGGCGGGCCTCGATCCGGATCGCCCCGGCCACCACCCGGTCGCCGAAGTCGCGTTCCAGCAGCGGCAGGTGGTCGATGCCGTTGAGCAGCGGCACCACCAGCGCGGGCGCGGCGGCGGACACCGACTGCAGGGCGGCGGCGAGCCGGGGCTGCTTGACCGCGATCCACAGCACGTCGACGGGTTCGTCCAGCCGGGCCACCGCCGGGACCGGGACCTGGAAGTCGCCCTGTCCGGCGGAGCGGACCCGCACCGCGCCCCGGTAGTCGGCCAGCGAGGACGGGCGCATCACCAGGACGACCCGCTGTCCGGCGCGGGCCAGGTCCCCGGCCAGGGAGAGGCCCACGCCGCCCGCGCCGAGCACGGCGTGGCGCAGCCCGGCGGGCTGCTGGGGGGCGGGCTGCTGGTGCGGCGCGGGTGCCGCGGCCGGGGTGCCGCTCACGTCCGCTCCCCGGCGGTGGCGGGTACCGGGACGCGGGCCGAGCGCGGGGTGATGTCGGGCCACAGCCGGGTGATGGCCTGCAGGCAGTGCTGCTCGTCGCCGCGGACGCCGGCCTCGTGCCAGCCCGGGGGCAGCGGCAGGGCCGCGGGCCACACCGAGTGCTGGTCCTCGTCGTTGACCACGACCGCGTACGGGGTGCGGCCTTCCGCATCCGAGGGATCCATGCTGTGCCTCCTTCGCACGGAAATCGACCGCCAGTGCCGAATGAATTTTCTACCGCCGGGGAACCCTTCGGACAAGGGCGGTCCAGGCCCGCTCGGCGCATATTCGAGTACGACTCTTAAATGCATCCTCAAGTGTATTTCGAGTGATTTTCCACCGTTGCTTTAGTCATTTCCGCTGTGCTTTTCACTGCGTGATCCCATCCGACCGTTCGACCGGGAGACTGCGGCCCTCGTGAAGACCCTCAACCCCCTGGAGCCCAACCCCCGGCTCCGCTACGACTACGACCGCGGCAGCGGCTACGAGAACGAGATCCGTCTCACCGAAGCCCTGTCCGCGCTGGTCCCGACGGATCTGCTGATCCACCCGGACCACCGGCTGTTCCAGGTGGTCCACCTGATCACCGAGTACGCCTGGGCCGGCATCCACCACACCCTGTGCGACGCGGTCGCGGCCCTGGACGACGGCGACCTGGTCGAGACCGGACGGCTGCTGCGCCGGGCGACCGAGCTGGGCGCGGTGCCGGTGAGCTGCCTGCGACTGCTGGTCGACTTCCTCCCGCAGAGCAGTTTCCTGAAGATGCGGGAATTGTTCCCTTACAAT
Source organism: Kitasatospora sp. NRRL B-11411 (assembly GCF_000721345.1). NCBI lineage: Bacteria > Bacillati > Actinomycetota > Actinomycetes > Kitasatosporales > Streptomycetaceae > Kitasatospora > Kitasatospora sp. NRRL B-11411. The sequence goes on from NZ_JOGH01000025.1 coordinate 5,476, forward strand.
TCCACCGGACTGGACTCCCCCGGCGTCCGCGGAATTCGCAAGGCCGCGCACGCGCTGTGGGAGAGTTTCGAGTCGGCGCTCTCCGCGCACGGAATGCGGGTCGCCGACCTGGGCCCCGCGGCCGAGCCCGGCTGGCGCGGCGAGACCGGGCAGGCGCTGCTGGCCGACGTCGGCCTGGCCCTGCACCGCTTCGACTCGCGCACCACGGAGTGGCGCCAGGTGCACCTGGCGATGGTCTGGCAGCTGCTCGGCGGGCGCCCGCTGGCGGAGGAGCACGCGGAGGGCCGCGGCCGGCCCACCAGCATGCGCGGCCGCCCGCTGTCCGACCTGGAGCGGCTGGCGGTGCGTCCGCTCTTCCCGAAGCTCTGGCTGGACAGCACCGCCCGCTACCGCGCCTTCACCGACGCGGGCGGGAGCACCGGCGAGGCCCGCGGCGCGGAGTCGGCGGGCTGCCCGATGGGCGGCCGGGCCCGGATCGGGGTGCAGGCGGCATGAGCCTGCTGGCGAACTGGGGCCGGATCGGCCGGCTGCCGCGCACCGCGAAGCTGCTGCTCGCCACGAACGGGCTGAGCGCCTTCGGGGCGGGCATGGTGCTGCCGTTCCTGTGGATCTACCTGACCCGGATCCGGCACTTCGACGCCTGGGTCCCCGCCGCGGCGCTGGCCGTGCAGGCCGGTGCGGCGATCGTCGGCGGCCTGGTGTGGGGCGCCCTGCTGGACCGGCTGCCGTACCGCCGGGCCGTCCCGTACGCGAACATCGTGGCGGGCGTCGGAACCCTGGTCTACGGCTTCGCGTCTTCGCCGTGGATCGCCCTGGTCGCGGCGACCGTGTGGGGCTTCGGCATCAACGGGGTGGGCACCGCGGTGCGCGCCGCCTACGCCGCTTGCACCGAGCCGGACCAACGCACCACCGTCTACTCCGCGGACTACGGCCTGCTCAACCTGGGCATGGGCGCCGGCGTGGTGGTCGGCGGCGCGCTGGCCGCGGCCGACTTCGCCACGCCCGCCACCCGCTACGCGCTGCTGTACGGCATCGACGCGCTCACCTACCTGGTGATGGCGGCGGCGACCTGGGGCGCGCTGCCCGGCGGCATCCGCACCCGGCAGCAGAAGGACGGCGCCGGGGCGTCCCGGCCGAACTACCTGTCGGTGCTGCGCCGGCCCGGCATCGCGGTGGTCCTGGTGCTGCTGGCCATGAACGCCATGGTGACCTTCGGCCAGTTCCGGGCCGGACTGCCCGGCTACCTGCAGTCGCACTCGATCTCGCCCGGCGGCCTGTCCACCGTCTTCGCCCTGAACATCGTCATGTGCGCGGTGGTGCAGTTCGTCGGCATGCCGCTGCTGGAGCGGGTGCCCGCCCGGACGCTGCTGCTCGCGGCCGGCGTGTGCGCCACGGGCTGCTGGGCGCTGGTGTACCTCTCCGCGCTGCGCCACGGCGTGCAGGCACTGCTGGTGGCCTGCGGCGCGGTGGTGCTGCTGTCGGTCGCCGAGTCGCTGGCCGGGCCGCTGCTGAGCACGCAGCTCAACGAGGCCGCCACCGACGAGGACCGGGGCCGCGCCAACGCCCTGTTCTCCACGACCGTGTCGGCCAGCGGCGTGATCGGCCCGATCCTCGCCGGGGCGCTGCTGCCCTGGCACGGGGGAGTCCTGCTGGTGGTGGTGATGGTCGTGCTGAGCGCGGCCTTCGTCCTGCCGGTGCTGCGGCTGTCCCCGCGCAGGGACGCGGCCGGGGACGGCGTCGCGGCCGGGGGCGGGGCCGAGGCCGGGCAGGTGCAGCAGTCGGAGCCGGCGGCCGGGGCCGTCGCCGCCGCGTCGTAGGACGACCCGTCCGCCGCTCGGCGGCGGACGGCACCGACGGAGGACCGAGGGAGCTTGAAGGTGGGCACGGACACCGCGGACGCGGTAGCGATCGTCGGGATGGGCTGCCGGTTCGCCGGCAGCGACGGACTGGAGGAGTTCTGGGACAACCTGCGCCGGGGCCGCGACTGCGCGACCCGCGGCCCGGCCCCCGATCCCGCCGGGGCCGGCCTGGCCGCGGACGAACAGCCCGTCGCGGCCTGGGGCCTGATGGCCGACCGGTACACCTTCGACGCCGGACGGGCCGGCTACCGGGGCACGCCGAAGGACGACCCGCAGCACGGCGTGCTGTACGAGACGCTGGTCGCCGCCGCCGAGGACGCCGCCGTCCGGCTCTCCGAGATCGGCGGGCGCACCGCCCTCTTCGCGGCCTGCACCCCCTACCAGCCGCTCACCGAGACCAGCTTCAACGGCGTCGCCGACACCGACACCCGCTTCGCCGCCAACCACTTCTCGTACTTCCACGGCCTGCACGGGGCCAGCGTCATGGTCGACGCCTCCTGCGCGACCGGGCTGACCGCCGTCCACCTGGCCTGCCAGAGCCTGCGGCTGGGCAGCTGCGACCACGCCCTGGTCGGCGCGGTCTCGATCATGCCGACCGAGGGCTGGTACCCCTACCGCCCCGGCGGCATCTACGCCGTGGACGGCGTCTGCCGGCCCTTCGACACCGGCTCCACCGGGGTCATCCCCGGCGACGGCGCCGCCGCCGTGCTGCTGCGCCGGCTGGACGACGCGCTGCGCGACGGCGACCCGATCCACGCGGTGATCCGCTCCACGGCGGTCGGCAACGACGGCCACGACAAGGCCGGGTTCGTCATTCCCGGCGTGCCCGGGAAGATCCGGGTGGTCCGGCAGGCCCTGGCCGAGGCGGGCGTCGACGGCGCCGAGATCGGCTACGTCGAGGCGCACGGCGTGGGCATCCCGCTCAACGACGAGATCGAGGCCACCGCGCTGACCGAGGCCCTCGGACCGCGGGGCGTGCCGCTGGCGATCGGCTCGGTCAAGGCCGCCATCGGCCACACCAACCAGGCCGCCGGGCTCGCGGCCCTGATCAAGACCGCGCTGCAGCTCGAACACGGCTACCTGGCGGCGACACCGAACACCCGCGAGCCCATCGAGACCCTGGTCAAGGGCGGCGAGCGGTACTCGATCGTGCCGCAGGGCCGGACCTGGGAGGACGCGGGCGTCCCCCGGCTGGCCGGGGTGATGTCGGCGGGCATCGGCGGGACCAACGCCTTCGCGGTGCTCGAACAGCCTCCGCTGGCGGCGGCATGAGCGGGGCCGGGCTCGGGGTCGGGGTCGGAGCCGTGGCCGGGGCCGGGGTCGGGCGGGCGCCGTTGCACGTCAGTGCCGCCGCCTGGGCGACCGCGCTGGGCACCGGACTGGACGAGGTCTGGGAGCAGCTGCTGGCCGGACGCACCGGGCAGGGCGAGGCGCCCTCGGCCGAGCCGCTGCGCAACCACCGGGTGGCGGCCCTGCCGCCGGGCACCGACGGGGACGAGCGCCCGGACGGCGACACCGTCGCCCGCCACCTGGCCGTGGCCACCGCCACCGGGGCCCGGACGCTGGCCGGGGCCGGACTCGGGCCGGACGACGCCGGGGACGTGCTGGTGGTCATCGGCACCAGCCTCGGCCCGCACGCCGACCGGCCGGGCCCCTCGCTCTACGACTGGGTGGCCGAGGCCGCCCGGCGGCTCGGCAGCCGGCGCGAACCGGTGGCGCTCTCCACCGCGTGCAGCTCCGGCAGCGACGCGATCGCGGTCGCCGCCGACCTGCTCACCGCGGGCGTCGCCGAACGCTGCCTGGTCGGTGCGGTCGACCTGCTCACCCCGAACAAGCGGCGCGGCCACAGCCGGCTGCGCACCATGAGCCGCGGCGAGCCGCGCAGCTTCGACCGGGACCGCGACGGGATGCTGCTCGGCGAGGCCGGCGGGTTCCTGCTGCTGGAGACCGCCGCCTCGGCCGAGGCGCGGCAGGCGCCCTGCCTGGGGCTGCTCACCGGCTGGGGCGCCTCGAACAACGCCCTGGGCCCCACCGAGCCGGACGCCTCCGGCACCGCGGCGGCCCGCGCCGTGCGGGCCGCCCTCGACCTGGCCGGGCGGGACCCCGCCGACGTGGCCGTGGTCTCCACCCACGGAACCGGCACCGTCCTCAACGACGCCGCCGAATCGGCGGGCCTGGCCCTGCTCTGGCCCCCGGCGCAGGCCGCGCCGGACTCGGCGGAGGGGGCCGGTTCCGGGGCCGGGGCCGGTTCCGGGACTGCGCCGGAGCCGGGTGGCGGGGCCGATTCGGGCTCCGCCCGGGGAACTGCGGCAGGAACGGCCGGCGGGGTCGAAACGGGAGCGGGCGGCGGAGCCGGTACGGGCTCTGCCACCGCAGCCGGTCCGCGTTCCGTCGCGGGCGACTTGCCGGGTCCGGCCGGCGACGCTGCGTCGAGCCGCGCCGACGGGGCCGGGCCGGTGAGCGGGGCGGGGCCGGTGGCCTTCGCCACGAAGGGGGCGCTCGGGCACAGCCTGGGGGCGACCGGGGTGGTGGAGGCGATCACGGTGCTGCTGGCGCTGCGGGACCGGCGGGTGCCGCCGGTGCCGCACCTGGAGCGGGTGATGGACGGGTTCCCGTTGCGGCTGCCGGTCGGGCGGGCGCTGGGGATCGGAGGTGGGTGCGGGTTGAGCCAGACCTTGGGGTTCGGCGGGTTCAACACCTGTCTGCTGCTGGAGCCCGCGCCAGCGGGGCGCCGTGCTGAAGGGGGCGGGCGATGACGGCGCCGGCCGGGTGCGTGGTCGCCGCGCGCGGGGCGACGGGGCCGGACGGTCCGGTGCGGGCCCGGACGGTGCGGACCGGGGCGATGGACCCGGCCTGCTGGGCGGTGCTGGACGCGGTCGGCGCCGCGCTGGAGGAGCTGGCCGGCGGGGCGGGGCCGGCCGTGGCGGACGGCAGCCGGGTGGGGGTGATCGTGGTGAGCGAGGAGGCGACGGCGCAGACGCTGCACCGTCTGGTCGCCGAGACCGCCTCCGGGGGCTTCTCGCCGCGGCAGTTCGTGGCGGCCAGCCCCGGCACGGTGGTGGGCACCAGTTGCAGTGCCTACGGCCTCGGCGGGCCCAGCCTGCTGCTGACCATGCCGCCCGAACGGGGCCGTCCGGTCGCCGCCGAGCTCGCCCGCCAGTGGCTGGGCGGCCGCCGTCCGCGGGCCTCGGCGGTGGCCCTGGTGCTGTGCCGGCGGGCGCCCGAGGGGCACCACCTCGCCGAGTGCCTGTGGCTGGTGCCCGCCCCGCCGCCGTCCCCGCAGTCCACCCAGGACCCTGACCGGTCCGTCCACGGAGAGGAACGACCGTGAACGTCTCCACCCTCGAACCACCGCGGGTCGCCTGGCCCCCGAGCCTGCTGCCCCTCCCCGGGCACCCGGCGGGCGGGGCCGACCGGGCGGTGCTGCCCGACCTGGCCCGGGTGGAGGCGTTGCTGGCGCGCACCAGCGATGTCACCGGCGCCCCGGCCGGGCCCGAACTGGCCGATGTGATGCGGGAGTTGGACGCGCTGGCGCTGCCGACCGGCTCGGTGGTGATGATCTCGCTGCCGAACGGGGTGCGGGTGCTGCGCTGGCTGTTCGCCGCGCTGCTGACCGGGCACGTGCCGGCGCTGGTGCCGCCGTCCACCGCGGCGGCCCGCTGGGACGAGGTGACCGCCCGGTTCCGGCCGGCCCTGGTGGTCGGCAGCCCGGCCCGGCTCGGCGGGATCACCGGGACGCCGCTGGAGGTCGCCGGGACGTGGGCGGTGCGGCCCGCCGCCGCCGTGCGGCTGCACGGGCCGGGGCAGCTGATCCTGCTGACCTCCGGGACGTCCGGGGCGGCCACCGGCTGCCTGCACGACGCGTCCGCGCTGCTGCACAACGCGGACCTGCACGCCGAGGCGCTGGGCATCACCGGGGACGACACCCTGCTGGTGAGCCTGCCGGTGCACTACTCGTTCGCGCTGGTGGCGCAGGTGTTCGCGGCGCTGCGCACCGGCGCGGCGCTGGCGCTGTCCCGGCCGCCGTTCAGCGTCCCCGGCTACCTGGAGCAGCTGGCCGCGCACCGGGTCACCGTCTCCTCGCTGACCCCGACCCTGGTGAAGGACCTGGTGGCGGCCGGGGTCGGGACGCCGGACACCCTGCGGGTGCTGTCGGTGGGCGGGCAGGCGCTGGAGCCGGCGCTGACCGCCGCGCTGCTGGCGGGCCGGCCGGGCGGCGAGCTGTACCTGACGTACGGGCTGACCGAGGCGGGCCCCCGGGTGGCGACGCTGGCCGCGCACCGGGAGCCGGCGCACCGGTACGCGTCGCTCGGCCGCCCGCTGTCGGGGGTCGGCCTGTCGCTGCGCCCGGACCCCTCCGGGGGGCGGGAGCTGCTGGTGTCCTCGCCGACCGTGTACCGGGAGCGGATCGGGGCGGCCGCCCCGGGGTGCCGGCGCGGCGCGCTGGTCGCCCCCGGGGTGCTGGCCACCGGCGACCTGGCCGAGCTGGAGGACGGCTACCTGTTCGTGCGCGGCCGCACCACCGACTTCGCGGTGCTGCGCGGCGAGAAGGTGTCGCTGGCCTCGGTGCGGCGCACCGCGAAGTCGCTGGAGGGCGTGGTGCACGCGGCGACCCGGATCGACCCGGACGGCGACGCCTACCGGATCAGCCTGTTCGTCGACGGCGCCGCGCCGCCGGACGCCGCCGGGCTGCGGCGGCGGCTGAACACGCTGCTGTCCCCGCACGAGCGTCCCGCCGAGGTAGAGGTGCTGCCGGCTCCCGCCGACATGTTGCTCAAGTGAGCGCCGCCTTGAAGTCGTGGTGCGGCTGGCGGCCGCCGACCTGCTGCCCGGACGGGCGGCCCGGCGGCCCAGGCCACCGTCACCCGGCCCTCCCCTCCCCGTTCCCCGGCGGCCCGGCCGCCCGGCCCGCCGCCCCCTCCTCCCCTCAGGAAAGGCACAGGACGACACCGTGACCACGACTCCCGGCGGGTTCGCCGACGGCTGGACGCCGCCCGCGCTGGCCCCCTTCCACTGGCACACCTACGACGTCGGCTCGGTCCTGCCGGCCGGCTGGCGGGAGGAGCTGCTGTCGCTGGCCGCCGCCGAGTCGGTGCGGCACGACTTCCGGCCGACCATGAGCTCGGCCCGGGAGCGCACCGGCACGGTGATCCGGCTGGAGACCGTCAACGGCGAGACGCTGCAGCAGCGCGCGCCGTGGCTGGAGCGGCTGTACCTGGGCTGGTTCCGGGCGCTGGCCGAGCGCACCATCGGCGAGGCCCTGCACCCCACCAGCACCGCGAACCGCTCGCTGAGCCTGAACGTGCTGCGCGGCGACGGCGAGCGCTACCCCTGCCACGTGGACAGCAACCCCGCGCAGGGCCTGCTGTACCTGACCGACTGCACCGAGGAGACCGGCGGCGGCCTGGTGGTGGCCCGCGACCGCACCGCCCGCGACGTCGCGGAGGTGGACCGGGACGCCGGGGTGATCTACCCGCGGGCCGGGCAGCTGTACTTCTTCGACGCCCGCGCGCACGCGCACTACGTGCAGCCGATGCGCGACCCGGACGGCCTGCGGGCCGTGGTGACGATGAACTACTACTCGCAGTCCTGCCCCGAGTCGGTGCGCCCGGCCGGGCTGGACGACCAGCTGTTCGCCGCCGCCGCGGCGCGCTGAGCGGGCGGGGGAGGAGCGCGTGTCCATCCGGGTGCTGTCCCACCGGGACGTCCACCGGCTGCTGCCGCCCGAGCAGTGCGCGGCGGCGATGCGGGAGGCGCTGACCGCGCTGGCGGCCGGGCGGATCCACCAGCCCGACCGCCGCCCGGTGCTGGACCCGCCCGGCGCGGCCGGCCTGCTCGGCCTGATGCCCGCCTACCTGGCGGGGGACGAGCCGGCCTACGGGCTGAAGGCGGTCACGCTCTTCCCCGGGAACACCGCCCGCGGCCTGGACAGTCACCAGGGCGCGGTGCTGCTCTTCGACGGCTCCACCGGGCGGGCCCGGGCCCTGCTGGACGCCTCCGCGGTGACCGAGGTGCGCAGCGCCGCGGTGACCGCGGTGGCCACCGACCTGCTGGCGCGCCGGGACGCCCGGGTGCTGGCGGTGGTGGGCACGGGCGTCCAGGGCCGGGCCCACGTGCGGGCGCTGGCCGGGGTGCGCGGCTTCGAGCGGATCCGGGTCGCGGCCCGGGACGCGGCGAAGACCCGGCGGGTGTGCGCCGAACTGGCGGCGGAGCTGGGGCGGCCGGTCGAGCCCTGCTCGAGCGTGCGCGAGGCGGTGACGGGCGCGGACGTGGTGGTGACCGCGACCGACGCGGCCGAACCGGTGCTGCGCCGGGAGTGGCTCGCGCCGGGCTGCCACGTCAACGCGGTCGGCTCGGCGGTGGCGACCACCCGGGAGCTCGACGGGGCGACGATGGCGGCCTGCGACGTGTTCTGCGATTCCGTCGCCGCGGTGCGCGCCGAGGCCGGAGACTATCTGCTGGCGCTGCGCGAGGGCGCGGTCGGGCCGGACCTGCTGCGGGCCTCGCTCGGGGAGGTGCTGACCGGGGCGGCCGCCGGGCGGAGCGGGCCGGAGCGGCTCACGCTCTTCGAGTCGGTCGGCCTGGCCGCCTGGGACCTGGTCGCGGCGCTGCACGCGGTGGCCCGGGCCGAACGGCTGGGCGCCGGGAGCGTCGTGCCGTACTGACCCACGAGGCCGGCGGCACGGACACACGAATCGACAACAGGAGAAAAGTCACCGATGACGGCACGTCAGCAGGACACCCTCGACCACGGCGCCGCCTCCCCGAGCGGGCCGGACGGCGCGCGGGCGCTGGTGGAACGGGTGGACCGCTACTGCGACGCCGCGCCCCGACTGGGCGGGCGCGCCGAGGAGTTCGGTCCGTTCACGCTCTTCGTCCGGGAGGACGGCGGCGCCCCCTACTACGCCCGGCCCCGGCCGGGGGCCGGCGGGCAGCCGGCCGCCGCGGACGTGGCCGCGGTGCTGGAGCGGCAGCGCGAACTGGGGGTGCCGCAGGCCTTCGAGTGGATCGGGGAGCTGGCCCCGGGGCTGCGCGGGCTGCTGGAGCAGGCGGGCCTGACCGTCTCCGAGCACCCGCTGCTGGCGCTGTCCCTGACGGACCGTCCGGTGCCCGCCCCGTCCGGCTCCGGGTACCCGGTGCGGCTGCTGGACGCGGACGCGCCGGAGCTGGCCGAGGCGGTCGCGGCGCAGTACCTGGGCTTCGGCGCGCCCGGGACGGCGGTCGGCGAGGCCGGGACCGGGGAGCTGGCCGCGGAGGCCGGGGCCCGGGAGGCGGACGGCACGGTCGGCCGGGCCCGGGCCCGGCTGCGCTCGGGTGCGACGGTCTTCGCGGCGGCCCTGCACGAGGGGCGGCCGGTCGCGGCCGGCCAGCACAACCCGGTGGACGGCGCGAGCGAGATCGTCGGGGTGGCGACGCTGCCCGCGCACCGGCGCCGCGGGCTGGGCCTGGCGGTGACCGAGGCGCTGCTGGCCGACGCGGCCGCGCGCGGCGCCCGGACGGTGTTCCTGTCGGCGTCGGACGAGGACGTGGCGCGGATCTACGCCTCGGCCGGGTTCCGTCCGGTGGGAACGGCCCTGGTCGCGGAGCGGGAGGACGCGGGCTGAGCGGGGCGGTCCGCCGCCGGGGCCCGGCGGCGGACCGGGTCCGGGCGGACCCGAGCGGAAGTCGATGCGCACTGACCACAGTCGGACACGCATTCGACCACTGCGCATTCGGGGGAATCCGTGATCTCGCGTCGTACCGTCCTCAGAGCCGGCGTGGCAGCCGGCACCACGCTCGGCTCCGCCGGGCTGCTGCTCCCGGCCCTCACCGACGTCGCCCAGGCCGCCGACCTCGACGCCGCGAGCATCCCCCGGTTCACCCGGGCGATGCCCCTGGCGCCGGTGCTCCGGCCGAGCCTGGAGTCGAGCGGTGCGGCCTTCTACCGGATGACGATGCGGGAGACCACCGCGGAGATCGTGCCGGGCCTGCGCACCCGGGTCCGCACCTTCAACGGCAGCTTCCCCGGCCCGGTGGTCCGGGCCGTCTCGGGCCGGCCGGTGGTCGTCGTCCAGACCAACGCGCTGGACGTCGACACCGCGATCCACCTGCACGGCGGGCACGTGCCGCCGGAGAGCGACGGCGCGCCGATGGACCTGGTCCCGGCGCGCGGCGGCAGCCGGGCGTACGTCTACCCGAACCAGCAGCCGCACGCGAACCTGTGGTTCCACGACCACGCCCACCACATGGAGTCGGAGAACGTCTTCCGCGGCCTGACCGCCCTCTACCTGATCACCGACGACATCGAGCGGGGCCTGAACCTGCCGTCCGGGGACCAGGACGTCCCGATCGCGCTGCGCGACGCCCGCTTCGACAGCGACGGCCAGTTCGTCTACGTGATGGGCGACTTCCAGCAGCGCAACGTCATCCTGGCCAACGGCAGCGCCTGGCCGTACTTCGAGGTCGAGGCCCGCAAGTACCGCCTGCGCCTGTTCAACACCTCCAACCAGCGGTTCTTCAAGATCGGGCTCTCCGACGGCTCGGAGTTCACCCAGATCGGCTCGGACGGCGGGCTGCTGGCCGCGCCCTTCCCGACCACCTCGCTGCCGCTCTCGCCCGGCGAGCGCGCGGACGTCGTCGTCGACTTCTCCCGCTACCCGGTCGGCACCCGGCTGGTGCTGTCCAACGGGCAGGACGGCCCGGACGCGCTGACCGCGCAGCTGCTCCAGTTCCGGGTGGTCGCCGCCAAGGGCCCGGACACCAGCACCGTCCCGGACGTGCTGCGCACGCTGCCCGCGCTGCCGCCGGCCACCGCGTTCCGCGACATCGCGCTCAGCATGGACGAGGGGCCGGTCGCCCCGGGCACCGAGCCGCAGGGCTACATCAACGGGCGGGTCTACGACCCGGACCGGGTCGACACCGTGATCCCCTACGGCTCGACCGAGGTGTGGACCGTCACCAACACCAACCGCTTCATCCCGCACAACCTGCACATCCACCTGGTGCAGTTCCGGGTGCTGGAGCGCAACGGGCAGCCGGTGGTCTCGGGCCCGGAGAGCGGCCTGAAGGACACCGTCTCGCTGTTCCCCGGCGAGACGGTGAAGCTGCAGGCCACCTTCACCGGCTACCGCGGCCGGTACCTGTACCACTGCCACCTGATCGACCACGCGGCGATGGGCATGATGGCGACCATGCAGGTCGTCTGACCCGCCCCCGGGCCGGGAACCGCGTGCGGCGGCTCCCGGCCCGGGCCGGTTCAGTCCTCCAGCGGGACGATCTCCAGGCCGGCCAGCACCGCCGGGTCGGAGACCACCTCGATGGCGGTGATCCGGCCGCCGCCGATGGTGAAGCGCAGCGCGCCGCGGAGTATCCCCTCGGGCGCCCAGACCGCGTGGACGGCACCGCCGACCAGCGCGGTGCGCGCGCCCTGGGCGCGGCCCAGGAACGCGCCCAGCACGCTCTCCCGGCCGCGCAGCTCCTCGACCGGCCCCAGCAGCGGGACGGCGCGGTCGGCGCGCACCACCACCTCGGGGTCGAGCACCTCCAGCAGGGCGTCGAAGTCGCCGCCGCGGGCGGCGGTCAGGAAGGCGTCGACCACCTCGCGGCGCCGCACCGGGTCGGGGGCCTCGGGGGGCGTGCGGCCCTGCACCCGGCGGCGGGCCCGGCTGGCCAGCTGGCGGGCGGAGGCCGGGGTGCGCTCCAGGACCAGCGCGATGTCGTCGAAGGGCACCGCGAACAGGTCGTGCAGGACGAAGGCCAGCCGCTCGGCGGGCGCCAGGGTGTCCAGCACGACCAGCAGCGCGAGGCCGACCGAGTCGGCGAGCAGGGCCTCGTCCTCGGGCCCGGCGGTGCCGTCGACGGCGGCGTTCCCGTCCCCGGGCCGCAGCTCGAAGGACTCCTCGCGGCGGGAGGTGCGCGAGCGCAGCAGGTCCAGGCAGACCCGGCCGACCACGGTGGTCAGCCAGCCCGCCAGGTTCTCCACCCCGCTGGTGTCGGAGCGCTCCAGCCGCAGCCACGCCTCCTGGACGGCGTCGTCCGCCTCGGCCGACGAGCCGAGCATCCGGTAGGCCACCGCTCTGAGGTGGTCCCGGTGCGTCTCGAAGCGGTCGGCCAGGAACTCTTTCTCGTCCATCCGTGCTCTCTCGTCGCGGGCCTGCCGGTGGCGCGGCGGAACACCTCGGTCCGCCCCGGCCGCCCGGCCGCCGGGGGTGCTCGCGGCGGTCGCCCGGCCCGCTTCCCCCGGCGCCGGGCACCGGTCACGATACGCGGGGCGCGGCGGCTCGGGGGAGGGTCGACCGGTACCCGAGGCGGGGATGCTGCACTGGGCAGCCCCGTCGTCCGCACCGGGCCGTCACACCGGCGCCCTCCCGTCCGTCATCCCCCCGCAGACCCGACCAAGGATTGAGGCCGATGGACGGACAGGAGTTCCTCGCGGCGCGGTTCGACGGCCACCGCGACCGGCTGGCGGCGCTGGCCCGCCGGATGCTGGGCTCCGCGGAGGGGGCCGAGGCCGCGCTGCGGGAGGCCCGGCGCCGGCTGGCCGGGCCGGGCGGCGAGCAGCAGCTCGCGGACTGGCTGTCGATGCTGGTGGGGCGGGTGTGCGTGGACGCGCTGCGCGAGCGGCGCGGGGCCGGCGGCCGGGCGCGCCGCGGCGCGGGCGCGGCGGCCGGCGCGGTCGGGCCGGCCCTGCTGGTGGTGCTGGAATCGCTGGAGCCCGCGCAGCGGCTGGCGCTGGTGCTGCGCGACCTGTACGCGGTGCCGTTCGAGGAGATCGCCCGGCTGCTGGGCCACGGCCCGGAGGACGTCTGGCTGATGGTCGAGCTGGCGCACCGGCGGATCCGGGCCGGGGCCCCGCCGCGCGACCTCGACCCGGCGGCCCGGGGCCGGGTGGTCGAGGCGTTCCTGGCCGCGGCCCGGGAGGGCGACCCGGACGCCCTGCACGGGGTGCTGGCCCCGGACGTGGTGGCCCGCTCGGACGACGGCTCGGCGGTGGTGCGCGGCGCGGACGCGGTGGTGCCGGCCGCGGCCTCCTTCGCCCGCACGGCCCGGATCGCCCGGCCGGTGCTGGCCGAGGGCGGCGCGGACGTGGTGGCGGGGGAGGGCCGCCGGCGCCGGGTGATGGCCTTCGGGATCGTCAACGAGATGATCGTCGAGATCGAGGTGGTGACCGACCCCGCCCGGCTGGAGCGGATGGAGCTGGCCCCGCCCGGCTGAGCGCCGCTACCCGGGCCGGGCCGCCGCGTCCAGCGGCCGCGACCGGTCGTCCGGTGCTCCTCGAGCGGGTCTGGAGGCGGGGCCTGGACAGTCGTACCGGAAACCGGGGCTGCCCCGGGGAACGACGACGAGGGGATGGACATGTCTGGCTCACGTACGCTCTGGCGGGCGGCCCTGCTGGCCGCGGTGGCCGTGGTCGGGGTGGCCGGCACCTCGATACCGGCGTCGGCCACGCCGAGCCTCCAGGTCATCGCGGACCACCTGAAGAACCCGCGCAAGATCACCGTGCAGTGGAACGGCACCATCCTGGTCGCCGAGGCCGGCGAGGGCCTGCCGGGCTGCGCCGCGGGCCAGACCTGTGCCGCGCCGACCGGCGCGATCTACCGGGTCCAGGGCACCAGCCAAGGGCGCGTGGTGACCGGCCTGCCGTCGGCGGCCACCATCTCCACCACGCCGGGCTCGCCGGTCCAGGCCATGGGCCCGGTCCAGGTCTTCCCGGACTACTACAACGGCGGCTACACCGTCATCAACGGCTACGACGGCACCACCGACACCCGGGCGGCGCTCGGTGCGGACGGCGCCAAGCTCGGCACCATCGAGCGGACCTCGGACGGCTCGGTCGTCGCCGACCTGACCGCCTACGAGACCCAGTTCTCGCCGGACGGCCGCGGCCCGGAGAGCAACCCGTACGGCTTCGCGCCCTCCGGCAGCGACTGGCTGGCGATCGACGCGGCCGGCAACGACGTGGTGAAGGTCTCCGGTTCGACCCTGAGCACCCGGGCCCTGCTGCCGGACAACCAGGCCGCCAACGGCCCGGTCCAGTCCGTGCCTACCGCGATCGTCCCGGGCCAGAACGGCACCTACTACATCGCCGACATGGGCGGCATGCAGCCGGGCGCCTCGCGGATCTGGAAGCTGGCCCCCGGCCAGCAGCCGCAGGTCCTGGCCAGCGGGCTGACCAACCTGATCGACCTGACCACCGACAACAGCGGCAACCTGGTCGCGCTGTCGCTGACCACCGGCTTCGGCGCCAACGGCCCGCTACCCGGCGCGCTGTTCCGGGTCGACCCGTGCTCCGGCGCGGTCAACGAGATCCCCAGCGGTGGCCTGCTGAACATGCCCACCGGCGTGGCGGTCGGCCCGCAGGGCCAGATCTACATCTCCAACAACGGCAGCACCACCGACGGCCAGCTGGTGCGCCTGCGCTCCTGACCGGGGTGCGGCGGCGGCCGTGACCGCGCGAACGGAGAGCGGGGCCCCGTCCGGCCCCGCTCTCCGTTCGAGTGCCGTTCGAGCGCGACCCAGGCGGTGCTGCCGGGACCGGGGCTACGTTCCGGGAAGCGGTGGCCGGGAACGAGTCCGGCCCGCGTGCCGACCGTCCCGGGGAGAGCGCCATGACCGATCACGCCGCCACGTCCGTGTCCGAGCCCCGGACGGGGGTGTGGTTCATCGGCGCCCGGGGGTCCGTCGCCACCACGGCGGTCGCGGGCTGCGCGGCGGTGGCCGCCGGCCTCGAACCGCCGACCGGGCTGCTCACCCAGGGCCCGGAGTTCGCCGCGGCCGGGCTGCCCGCGCTGTCCTCGCTGGTCTTCGGCGGCCACGACCTGGACGGCTCCCCGCTGTTCAAGCGCGCCGAGGAGCTGGCCGAGCAGGGCGTGCTGCCGCACCGGCTGCCCGCCGCGGTGGCGGGCGAGCTGGCCGCGGCCGACGCCCGGATCCGGCCCGGCGGCCCGCTGCCCGGCGACCCGCGCGGCGACGAGGAGCTGATCGAGGCGTTCCGCGCCGACCTCGCCGACTTCGTCCGCACCGAGGACCTGGCCCGCGCGGTGGTGGTCAACGTCGCCTCCACCGAACCGGTGCCCGACCCGGACGCCCCCCGGCTGCCGGCCAGTTCGCTGTACGCGGCGGCGGCGCTGCGGGCCGGCTGCGGCTACCTCAACTTCACCCCGTCCGCGGGCCTGCACCACCCGGCGCTGCGGGCGGACGCCGAGCGCTCCGGCCTGCCGCACGCCGGGCGGGACGGCAAGACCGGGCAGACGCTGCTGCGCGCCGCCCTGGCGCCGATGTT
Organism: Kitasatospora sp. NRRL B-11411; assembly: GCF_000721345.1. NCBI lineage: Bacteria > Bacillati > Actinomycetota > Actinomycetes > Kitasatosporales > Streptomycetaceae > Kitasatospora > Kitasatospora sp. NRRL B-11411. The sequence goes on from NZ_JOGH01000025.1 coordinate 20,596, forward strand.
CCGCCAGCGGGCGCTGGACGTGCGGGCCTGGTCGGGCGCCAACCTGCTCGGCGGCGGCGACGGCGCCGCGCTCGCCGACCCGGCCGCCGCGGCGGCCAAGAACACCGGCAAGGCCCGGGTGCTGCGGGAGAACCTCGGCACCGTCCCGCAGGGGCAGGTCCGGATCGACGACGTGCCCGCCCTCGGCGACTGGAAGACCGCCTGGGACCACATCGCCTTCGACGGCTTCCTCGGCACCCGGATGGTGCTGCAGACCATCTGGCAGGGCTGCGACTCGGCGCTCGCCGCCCCCCTGGTGCTCGACCTGGCCCGGCTGGTGGCCCGCGCCCACCAGGTGGGGATCTCCGGCCCGCTGCCGCAGCTCGGCTTCTACTTCAAGGACCCGGACGGCGGCCCGGCGGCGCTGGCCGAGCAGTACGCGGCCCTGCTCGACTTCGCCGCCGCGCTCGGGGCGGCCCGGTGAGCCGGGCCCGCGCCTGGGCGGAACTGCTGCGGGTCTCGGCCCTGTGCACCGTCCCCGGCGACGCGCTGGCCGGCGCCGCCGCCGCCGGGGCCCGCCCCGGCCGGGGCACCGCGCTGGCGGTCGGCTCCTCGCTCTGCCTCTACCAGGCCGGCATGGCCCTCAACGACTGGGCGGACCGCGCCGAGGACGCCGCCGAGCGCCCCGCCCGGCCGATCCCCTCCGGCCGGATCGCCCCCGGCGCGGCGCTGGCCGCCGCCGCCGGGCTGACCGCGGCCGGCGTCGCCCTGGCCGGCTGCGCGGGCCGCGCCGCCGGGGCCACCGCCGCCGCGCTGGCCGCCACCGTCTGGGCGTACGACCTGGGGCTCAAGCACACCCCGGCCGGACCGGCCGCGATGGCGGCGGCCCGCTCGCTGGACCTGCTGCTGGGCGCCGCCGCCACCCGCCCGGCCGGCCTGCGGGCCGCGCTCGGCCCGGCGGCCGTGCTCGGCGGGCACACCCTGGCGGTCACCGCGGTCTCCCGGCGGGAGACCACCGGCGGCTCGGCGGCCGCGCCGCTGGCGGCGCTCGCCGCGACCGCCGCGGCCGGGGCGCTGGCCGGCCGGCCGGAGCGCCGGGCGGCGGCCGCGACCGGGGCCCGCCGGGCCCTGGCGCTGGTGCCGACCGGGTTCGCCGCCTGCTACGCGGCCACCGCGGCCCGGCCGCTGCTGCACGCCGCGCTCAACCCGTCGCCGCAGCTCACCCAGCGGGCGGTGGGCGGCGGCATCCGGGCGATGATCCCGCTGCAGGCCGCGCTCGCCGCCCGGGCCGGGGCCGCGGGCAGCGCGGCGGCGCTCGCCGCCGCGGTGCCGCTGGCCCGCGCGCTGGCCCGGAAGGTCAGCCCGACATGAGCCTGCTGCTGGGTTACGGCACCAACGGGCTGACCGACCTGCGCCTGGACGACGCGCTGGCGCTGCTCGCCGACCTGGGCTACGACGGCGTCGGACTGACCCTCGACCACATGCACCTCGACCCGCTGGCCCCCGACCTGGCCGCCCGCACCGGGCGGCTGGCCCGGCGGCTGGAGCGGCTCGGCCTGCGGGCCGCGGTGGAGACCGGCGCCCGCTACGTGCTCGACCCGCGGCGCAAGCACGGCCCGACCCTGCTGGACGCCGACCCGGCCGCCCGGGCCGCCCGCACCGCTCTGCTGCTCACCGCCGTGCGGGTGGCCGCCGAGCTCGGCGCGACCGCCGTGCACTGCTTCAGCGGCGTCCTGCCGCCCGGCACCGACCCGGACACCGGGCGGCAGCGGCTGGCCGCGGCCCTCGAACCGGTGCTGGCGGCGGCCGGGCGGGCCGGCGTCCCGCTCGCCCTCGAACCGGAGCCGGGACAGCTGGTGGAGACCCTCGCCGACTTCCACCGGCTGCGCACCGCGCTCGGCGACCCGCCGGAGCTCGGGCTGACCCTCGACGTCGGGCACTGCCAGTGCCTGGAGGAGCGGTCCCCGGCCGACTGCGTCCGGGCGGCCGCGCCGTGGCTGCGGCACGTCCAGATCGAGGACATGCGCCGCGGGGTGCACGAGCACCTGCCGTTCGGGGAGGGCGAGATCGACTTCCCGCCGGTGCTGGCGGCGCTGGACGCCGTCGGCCACCGCGGGCTGACGGTCGTCGAACTGCCCCGGCACTCCCACGCCGGCCCGGACCTGGCGGCGCGCTCCCTGAGGTTCCTGCGAGACGGAGGCATCCGATGACCACCACCGCGACCGCACCGGACGGCCTGCGCGACGCGCTGCCGCCGTCCGCGCTGGCCTGGTTCGACGAGGCGCTGGCCCGGGCGGCGTCCGCCGGGGCGGACCGGACCGCCGGGCCGGGCGGCCCCGCCGCCGCCTGGGAGCCGCGCTTCGCCGAGGCCGGCCGCCGGTGCGGCCCGGCCGCCGCGGACGCCGTCCGCACCGCCCTGCTGCGCGCCGCCCGGCCCGGCCCGGCGGACACCGCCCGGCTCTACCGGCACGGGTCGGCGGGCGAGCGGCGGGCCGTCCTGCTCGCCCTGCCGGACCTGGACCTCGCCCCGGCCGAGGGGCTCGCGCTGGTCGAGGACGCGCTGCGGGCCAACGACACCTCGCTGGTGACCGCCGCCGTCGGCCCGTTCGCGGCCGCCCACCTGCCCGCGCACGCCTGGCGGCACGCCGTGCTGAAGTGCCTGTTCACCGGCGTGCCGGTGGCCGCCGTCGCGGGCCTCGCCGACCGCTCCCGGGGCGACGGCGAACTGGCCCGGATGCTCACCGACTACGCGGCCGAGCGGAGCGCCGCCGGGCGGCCGGTGCCCGACGACGTCCGCCGCGTCCTGGCCCTGACCGAGGTGTGAGGAGAACACCCATGCGCATCTTCGACCCCCACATCCACATGACCTCCCGGACCACCGACGACTACGAGGCGATGCGCGCCGCCGGCGTGCTGGCCGTCGTCGAGCCCGCGTTCTGGCTGGGCCAGCCGCGCACCTCGCCCGCCAGCTTCTACGACTACTTCGACGCCCTGCTGGGCTGGGAGCCGTTCCGGGCCGCCCAGTTCGGCGTCGCGCACCACTGCGCGCTGGCGCTCAACCCGAAGGAGGCCAACGACCCGCGCTGCACGGAGGTCCTCCAGGAGCTGCCCCGTTACCTGGTGAAGGACTCCGTGGTCGCGGTCGGCGAGATCGGCTACGACTCGATGACGCCCGCCGAGGACCACGCGCTGGCCGCCCAGCTGCAGCTCGCCGCCGACCACGGCCTGCCCGCGCTGGTGCACACCCCGCACCGGGACAAGCTCACCGGCCTGCACCGCACCGTCGACGTGGTCCGCGAGTCGGCCCTCGACCCCGAGCGGGTGCTGCTCGACCACCTCAACGAGACCACCGTCAAGGCGGCCAAGGACGCCGGCTGCTGGCTCGGCTTCTCCGTCTACCCGGACACCAAGATGGACGAGCGGCGCATGGTGGCGATCCTCGCCGAGTACGGGCCCGAGCGGGTGCTGGTCAACTCGGCCGCCGACTGGGGCCGCAGCGACCCGCTGAAGACCGTGCGCACCGGCGAGGCGATGCTGCGCGCCGGGTTCTCCGCCGACGACGTCGACCGGGTGCTGTGGCGCAACCCGGTGGAGTTCTACGGCCTCGGCGGCCGCCTGGAGGCCGGCCCGGCCGCCGCCGCGGGCGCCCTGCACGAGGGCAACTCGGTGCTGCGCGGGGGCGAGTAGCCGATGCGCTTCGCCCACCCGGACGGCTCCACCGTCCACCTCGCCTACTGCACCAACGTGCACCGCGCCGAGACCTACGAGGGCGTGCTCGCCCAGCTGGGCGAGCACTGCGAACCGGTGCGGCGGCGGCTGGGCGCGGACCGGCTGGGCGTCGGGCTCTGGCTGGCCGCGGACGCCGCCCGCGCGCTCACCGCCGACCGGCGGCTGGTGGACGCGCTGCGCGCCGAACTCGACCGGCGCGGCCTGGAGGTCGTCACCCTCAACGGCTTCCCGTACCGCGGCTTCGGCGCCGAGGTGGTCAAGTACCGCGTCTACCGGCCCGACTGGACCCACCCGCAGCGCCTGGCCTACACCCTGGACCTGGCCCGGCTGCTGGCCGCGCTGCTGCCCGAGGACGTCACCGAGGGCACCGTCTCCACCCTGCCGCTGGCCTGGCGCGCGCCCTTCGGCGCCGCCGACGCCGAGACCGCCCGGGCCGCGCTGGCCGAGCTCGGCGACCGGCTGGACGAGCTCGCCGAGCGCACCGGCCGCTCGATCCGGGTCGGCCTCGAACCGGAGCCCGGCTGCGCCGTCGAGACCACCGCGGACGCGGTCGGCCCGCTGCAGGCGGTCGGCTCGCCCCGGGTCGGGATCTGCGTGGACACCTGCCACCTCGCCACCTCCTTCGAGGACCCGGCCGCCGCCCTCGGCCGGCTGGCCGCGGCCGGCGTGCCGGTGGTCAAGGCGCAGCTGTCCGCCGCGCTGCACGCCGAGCACCCCGACCGGCCGGAGGTCCGCGCCGCGCTCGCCGAGTTCGCCGAGCCGCGCTTCCTGCACCAGACCCGCACCCGCGGGCCCGGCGGGCTGCTCGGCACCGACGACCTCGGCCAGGCCCTGGCCGGGCGGCTGCCGGACGGCGCCCCGTGGCGGGTGCACGTGCACGTCCCGCTGCACGCCGAGCCGGACGGGCCGCTGGCCTCCACCCTGCCGGTGCTGCGAGGCGCGCTGGCCGGCCTGGTCGGCGGCGAGCGGGCGCTCACCCGGCACCTGGAGGTGGAGACCTACACCTGGCAGGCGCTGCCGCCCGGCCTGCGCCCGCGCACCGACGCCGAACTCGCCGACGGCATCGCCGCCGAACTCGCCCTCGCCCGCGACCTGCTGGTCGACCTGGGACTCAAGGAGTCGCCGTGACCGCCGCCCCGAACCCGCTGCTGGTGCTGGACGTGGTCGGCCTCACCCCGGGCCTGCTCGCGCACATGCCCGCCCTGAGCGCCTTCGCCCGGGCCGGCTCCACCGCCCCGCTGGACCCGGTGCTGCCCGCCGTGACCTGCACCGCCCAGGCCACCTTCCTGACCGGCGCCACCCCGGCCGGGCACGGCGTCGTCGGCAACGGCTGGTACTTCCGCGACCTCGGCGAGGTGCTGCTGTGGCGGCAGCACAACGCCCTGGTGCAGGGCGAGAAGCTGTGGGACGAGGCCCGGCGCGCCCACCCCGGCTACACCGTCGCCAACGTCTGCTGGTGGTACGCGATGGGCGCCGACACCGACTTCACCGTCACCCCCCGGCCGGTCTACTACGCGGACGGCCGCAAGGAGCCCGACTGCTACACCCGGCCCGCCGAACTGCACGACGAACTGGTCGGCCTGTTCGGCCCGTTCCCGCTGTTCCAGTACTGGGGGCCGGGCGCGGGCCTGGCCTCCAGCCGCTGGATCGCCGAGGCCACCGGGCACGTGCTGCGCACCCGCCGCCCCGACCTGACGCTCTGCTACCTGCCGCACCTCGACTACGACCTGCAGCGCTTCGGCCCCGACGACCCCCGCTCGCACCGGGCCGCCGCCGAGCTCGACGAGGTGGTGGCGCCGCTGCTGGAGGAGGCCCGCGCGCTGGGCCGCGGCGTGGTGGTGCTGTCCGAGTACGGCATCACCCGGGCCACCCGCCCGGTCGACGTCAACCGGGCGCTGCGCCGCGCCGGGCTGCTGGAGGTGCACACCCAGGACGGCATGGAGTACCTGGACCCGGCGGCCTCCCGGGCGTTCGCGGTGGCCGACCACCAGGTCGCGCACGTCTACGTCCGCCGCCCCGAGGACCTGGAGGCGGCCCGGGCCGCGCTCGCCGGCCTGCCCGGCGTCGACCTGCTGCTCGACGAGCGGGGCAAGAAGGAGCACGGCCTGGACCACCCGCGGGCGGGCGAGCTGGTGGCGGTCGCCGAACCGGACGCCTGGTTCACCTACTACTACTGGCTGGACGACGCCCGGGCCCCCGACTTCGCGCGGCTGGTCGAGATCCACCGCAAGCCCGGCTACGACCCGGCCGAGCTGTTCATGGACCCCGAGGACCCGTACGTGCGGGTGCGGGCCGCCGCGGCGCTGGCCCGCAAGAAGGCCGGCCTGCGCTACCGGATGGCGGTCGTCCCGCTCGACCCCGCCCCGGTGCGGGGCAGCCACGGGCGCCTGCCGGAGCGGGACGAGGACGGCCCGGTGGTGCTGTGCTCCGAGCCCGGGGCGCTCGACGGGCGGGTGCACGCCACCGAGGTGAAGCGGCTGCTGCTGCGGCTGGCCGGACTGTGAGCCGGGGGCCGCGGCCCCCGGTCCGGACGACACGACACACACGACGCACACGACGCACGAGGAGCGGACAGATGGACGGATCCACCCTGCGGGTGGCGGTGGCGGGGGCCGGCATCGGCGGCCTGGCGGCGGCGGTGGCGCTGCGGCGGGCCGGGTTCGACCCCCAGGTGTACGAGCAGGCGCCGGTGCTCTCCGAGGTCGGGGCGGGCCTGCACCTGGCCCCCAACGGGAGCCGGCTGCTGCACCGCCTCGGCCTGGCCGGGCGGCTGCGGGAGGTCGCGGTGCGGCCGCAGACCCTGCAGGTGCGGCTGTGGGACAGCGGCCGGACGGTGGCGGCCCAGCCGATGGGCGCGGCCTGGGAGGCGGAGTTCGGCGCCCCGCACTACACCCTGCACCGGGCCGACCTGCACCGGATCCTGGCCGACCGGGTGCCGGCCGGGTCGGTGCACCTGGGCCTGCGCTGCACCGGCTTCGCCGAGGACGCGGACGGGGTGCGGATCGACTTCGCCGACGGCACCAGCCGCCGGGCCGACGTGCTGGTCGGCGCGGACGGCGTGCACTCGATGGTGCGCCGGGCGCTGGCCGGGGACGAGCGCCCGGTGTTCGCGGGCACCGCGGCCGTCCGCGGCGTGGTGCCCGCCGAGCTGGTGCCGGACCTCTCCGCGGAGCACATGTACATCTGGACCGGCCCGGACGCCCGGGTGCTGGCCTGCCCGGTGCGGGCCGGCCGGGAGATGTCCTTCGTCGCGGTGGTGCCGGACACCGGCACCGCCGGGGACTCCTGGAGCCGGTCCGCCGACCCGGCGGACCTGGCGGCGGCCTTCGCCGACTGGGACCCGGCGGTCCGCCGCCTGCTGGCCGCGGCCACCGGGGCCGGCCACTGGTCGCTGTTCGACCGCGAGCCGCTGGCCCGCTGGAGCACCGCCCGCACCACCCTGCTCGGAGACGCGGCGCACCCGATGCTGCCGCACTACGGGCAGGGCGCCAGCCAGGCGTTCGAGGACGCGGTCGTGCTGGCCTCCTGCCTGGCCGACCGCGGCGAGGGCCCGGAGGGCGTCGCCGGGGCGCTGGCCCGCTACCAGGAGCTGCGCCTGGCGCACACCTCGCGGGTGCGCGCGGAGTCGCTGGGCGGCGGCTCGCAGCGCCTGGGCGGGCGCCGGGAGGGCGAGATGTCCTCGATGGTGCAGGACATCGCCTGGGTGCAGCGCCACGACGCGGAGCGGGAGCTCGCCCCGGCTGCGGCGAGGTAGCGGGACCCGGCCCCCGACGGGGCGGCAGCGGCGCACCGGGCGCCGCTGCCGCCCCGTTTCCGCGTGTCCGGCGCGGGCCGTTCTCCAGCAACCTCCGATCGGAATTCCGGAGACGGTCGAGAGAACTCCGTGAGTCTGAGGATGTCCGTTCGAGCAGTGGTCGACACGATGTCGAAAGGTTCTCATGCCCGTGGAAAACAGCGATTCCCCGGCCTCGGCGTCCGGGCGGAACCTGCGGATCGCCACGCGCAGCCGCGCCGACAACTGGAAGAAACCCCCGCGCCGCATCGAGATCTCCGAGTGCATCACCTGCGACACGTGCCTGCGCAGCTGCCCGGAGGAGTTCGGCGCCATCTTCGACCGCGGCCTCGACGTCGTGATCATTCCCGAGCTGTGCTCGGGCTGCCCCTCCTGCGTACTGGAATGCCCCGTCGACTGCATCTACGTCGACGAGGACTGGAAGCCCACCGACGACGCGATGTGGAACCACATCGAACTCACCGCAGAAGGTGCCGCATGACCGAGTCCGCGCCGCGCGACCTCTCGCGTCGCAGTGCCAACGCCCGCAAGCGCCTCAGCCGCCGCCCCAGCCGGCTGGGCACCGTGGCCGGTGCCGCCGTCAAGCCGGACCGGGTGCGCGAGGAGGACGCCGGCTTCCCCGGCCTGCTCGCCGAGGTCTGGCGCAAGGCCGGCCGGGCCGCCGACACCCGGGCGGCCCTCGACGTCCTGCTCACCCTCGACGGCCGGGTCCCGGCCGAGGTCCAGCTGGGCGGCCTGCGCTCGGCGGACGCCGCCGCGCTGCGGATCGTGGCGGGCCTGGGCCGGGCCGAGCAGCACACCGGGGCCGACGACGACGCCGCCGCCGACGCCGCCGCGGACGGGCGCAGCGCGTTCCTCGGCGAGCTGGGCCTGACCACCAGCGGCCGGGTCGTGGTGCGGGTCCCCTCCCGCCCGCCGCTGGCCAAGCAGCACAAGCTGGTCTCCGGCGTGCTGCGGCTGGCCTGGACCGAGCAGCACCTGGCCGACTTCCAGCGCGAACTGGCCGCGGCCGAGCGGCGCTTCGCCGACGCCGCCGCGGACAGCCGCCGCTGGCTGGAGCGCCAGGGCCCGGAGGGCCGCGACGCGCTGCTCGCCCAGCTGACCGAGGCCGCCCAGCGCACCGCCCCGTTCATGCTGTACATCGAGGACAACCAGTACACGAACTTCCGGGACACCAACAACGTCACCGGCAAGACCCTGTGGCCCGGCCACCCGGACTGCGCCCTCAGCAGCCTGGTCGGCATGCCGCTGCAGCTGTGGTCCGACCACGACGCGATCATGATCGTCGGCATCGCGCTGCTGATCCGCTCGGCCGGCTACGGCCGGATCGAGGAGGCCAACGGCTCCCAGCTGACCCTGGACAACGTCGGCCAGCTGCTGGAGCGCACCCGCCGCACCTACAACGGCGCGCTCGGCGCCGAACGGATCCCCGCCGCCCCCTCCGAGGGCGTCGAGGACCTGATGGCGCTGGCCGAGGCGCTCGGCGCGCACCGGCCCGAGGTGGCCGGCAGCGTCCAGCTCTACCGGGAGATCCACGGCGCCCTGATCCACAAGGTGGAGAAGGCCGCCGCCCCGTACGGCGAGCGGGCCACCGCCCTGGACCGGGAGATCACCGAGCGGCTGCTGGGCGCGCTGCCGCTGACCGGCGGCTCGCTGGACGAGCTGCGCCCCGCGCCGGGCACCGACCCGCTCTGGCTGGCCCGCCCGCACGGCGCGTTCGGCACCGGGCTGGAGGCGGTCGTCCACGAGGCCGTCGCCGCGACCACCGACGCCCTGGACGCGGACTTCACCATGAGCCGCGGCCTGCGCTCGCTGCCCGCCCTGGTCCGCGCGCTGCGCGCGGAGGACTGGGACGGCATCACCAAGTGGGGCATCACCGACTTCTTCTGCTGCGTGGTGCCCTCCGCGGACGCCGCCCGGCACTTCGGCGGCTCGATCTCCTCGGTCGCCGACACCGCCTGGGCGATGTCCTCGCGGATGCAGTACAACTCCTGGCACTTCATCGCGGGCAACCTGCCGCGGACCGACGCGGTGCTGGGACGCGACCACTTCGTGCCCCCCGTCATCCCCGACATCGCGCACTTCTCCGACCAGCACCACCACGGCCACGTCAACAACATGGTCCGGTTCACCATCCGCAGCCCGCACGCGGTCGAGGTGCTCGGCCGGCGGTTCAACGGGTTCATGGACATGCGGGTGCTGCGCTGCGCCGGCACGCCGTTCACCGAGCAGGAGATGCTCGCCGTGCACAAGGTCTCCGGGTTCATCGCCCGGTCGACCTCGCAGGCGGCGGCCCTCGCCGAGCAGGGCGAGCAGGCCGAGGTCACCTCCTTCGACTCCGAGTGGCACTGGCGGAGCGTCACCGGCACCCCGGTCGAGGCGGCCGGCACCGGACGGCCGCGGCTGCGGGTCGCCTGAGCCGCCGGCCGCGCCCGTCCCCACCCTCCCGCCGAAAGGACGCCACGTGTTCTCCAGGTCATGGTCGACGCCCGCCGCCGAGGGCAGCGTCGGGACCGCCTCGTTCGTCGCCGGCCACGGCCTGTGGAACGCGGCGCAGGCCGCCGCGGCCGAGCGGATCGAGGCCGCCCTCGACGGGGTCGACTTCGTCCGCCTCGCCTTCGGCGACCCGCACGGCCTCGCCCGCTCCAAGACGCTGACCGCCCGGACCTTCCGCGGCGTGCTGCGCAACGGGATGAACTACAGCCCCGGCCCGTTCCTCAAGGACACCGCCTGCACCACCGCGGTGGACTACCGCGGCGAGCACGGCACGGGCGTCGAGGAGCTCGCGGGCCTGGGCAACTTCGTCCTGGTGCCCGACCCGCTGACCTTCCAGGTGCTGCCCGGCGGCGACGGGCCGGTCACCGCCTGGGTGGTCGGCGACGAGTACCTGCGCGACGGCACCCCGCACCCGCTGTCCTCGCGCGGCGTGCTGCACCGGGTGCTGGCCCGGTACGCGGAGCGGGGCCTGAGCCCGGTGCTCGGCCTGGAGGTCGAGTGGTACCTCAGCCGGCGGCTCGACGACGACCCGGGCAACGCGGGCAACGGCTTCGGCCGGCAGGGCCCGGCGCCCCGGGTCGCGGCGATGAACTCCGGCTACCAGTTCAACCTGGACAGCGCCTACGACACGGTGGCCCCGCTGACCGACCCGCTGGCCCTGGACCTGCTCGCGCTCGGCCTGCCGCTGCGCTCGATGGAGCACGAGATGGGCCCCGGGCAGGTGGAGACCACCTTCGACCCGATGTCCGCGCTGGACACCGCCGACGCGATGCTGCTGTTCCGCACCTTCACCAAGCAGTGGTGCGCCCGCCGCGGCCACCACGCCTCGTTCATGTCGCTGCCCGGCATCGAGGGCGCCGACCCCAGCGGCTGGCACCTCAACCAGTCCGTGCTGGAGGACGCCACCGGCCGCAACCTGTTCGGCGCCGAAGGGCTGTCGGCGGGCCTGTCGCCGGAGGGCAAGGCGTACGCCCAGGGCCTGCAGTCCTGGCTGCGCGAGCTGTTCCTGCTCTCCGTCCCCACCGTCAACGGCTACCACCGGCTCTCCGCGCAGCACGCCCTGTCGCCCACCCGGGTCGGGCTCAGCCTGGAGGACCGCACCGCGATGCTCCGGATGGTCGGCAGCGGCGCCGGCGCGCACCTGGAGAACCGGATCGGCGAACCCGCGGCCAACCCGTACCTGGCCGTCGCGGCCCAGCTGTTCGCCGGCCTGGAGGGGCTCGACGGCACCCCCGAGCCGGCCGGCGACGCGCAGCCCGGCGGCGGGTCGGACATCGTGCCGCAGTCGCTGCGCGAGGCGCTGGACGCCTTCGCCGCCGGCCGGGCCGATCGGCTGCTGGGCGCGCCGCTGGCCGCCTGCCTGGCCAAGCTCAAGGCGAGCGAGGCCGACCGCTACGAGGCGTGGGCCCGGCAGGCCGCCCCCGCGCCCGGGCAGGTCACCGAGTGGGAGCAGCGCGAGTACTTCGCCGCCTTCTGAGCGTCCGTCACTCCACCACAGAGGTAAGGCTGTCTCATGATTCCTCGTTTCACGCTCCCCGAGATGGCGGAGCTCTTCTCGGACGAGGCCCGGTACGAGACCTACGTCCGGGTCGAGATCCTGGCCACCGAGGCGCAGGTGCAGCTGGGCCGGGTGCCCGCGGCGGTGCTCGACGACATGCGGGCGGCCGCGGTGCCGCGGCCGGAGCGGGTCGCCGAGATCCAGCAGGACCGCGACCACGAGGTGCTCTCCTTCCTCACCGCGTACTGCGAGCAGATGCCGGAGTCCTCGGCCCGCTGGGTGCACCTCGGGATGACCAGCTACGACCTGGTGGACACCGCGCTGGGCCACACCCTGGGCCGGGCCGTCGACGTGCTGTCCGGCACCGCGCAGCGGCTGCGGACCGTGCTGGTCGACCGGTCCTTCGAGCACTGGGACACCGTGATGGTGGGCCGCACCCACGGCATCCACGCCGAGCCCACCACGCTGGGCCACAAGCTGGGCGGCTTCGCCTTCGCCGTCGACCGCTCGCTGCAGCGGCTGGCCGCGGCCCGCGAGGCGGTCGCGGTGGGCACCGTCTCCGGCTCGGTCGGCACGTACGCGCTGATCGACCCGGCGGTCGAGGAGTACGTGTGCGAGCGGCTCGGGCTGGGCATCGAGCTGTCCCCGACCCAGGTGGTCGCCCGCGACCGGCACGCCCAGCTGCTGCAGGCGGTGGCGGCGCTCGGCTCCTGCATCGAGCAGATCGCGCTGGAGCTGCGGCTGCTGCAGCGCACCGAGGTCCGCGAGGTCGAGGAGCGGCGGACGGCCGGCTACCAGGGCTCCAGCGCGATGCCGCACAAGGCCAACCCGACCGGCAGCGAGCTGCTGTGCGGCCTGGCCCGGCTGCTGCGCGGGTACGCGACCACCGCGCTGGAGAACGTCGCGCTGTGGCACGAGCGGGACCTCGCGCACCAGGCGGTGGAGAAGGTGCTGCTGCCCGACGCGCTGACCGTCGCCCACTACCAGGCCGCCAAGGCCGTCCAGCTGCTGGAGAACCTGGCCGTCGACGCGGGCCGGATGCGGGCCAACATCGCCGAGACCCACGGCCTGGTGTGCAGCTCCTCGGTGCTGGTGGAGCTGCTGGAGGCCGGGGTGGAGCGCGACCGGGCGTACCGGGCGGTGCAGGCCGCGGCCAAGCGGACCTCCGAGTACGGGCAGAACTTCGGCGAGGCCCTGCGCGAGGAGGGCATCGAGGCGGCCCCGCGCGAGCCGGAGGCCTTCCTGGTCAACCATCATGTGATCCACAAGCGCTTGGAGATGCTTCGTGACCGGGTCGAATGACCTTGGAAGCCCCTCCGGGCCGCCGCACACTGGCCATCGTCCCCCCGCCGAACCCACCACCGGAGTCCGAACATGAGCTGGTCCGATCACCTCTCCGCCGTCCTCGAGGACGAGCACGTGCGGCTCACCCCGATCAGCGAGGCGGACCGGGCCGGCATCCGGGCCGTGGCCCTCGACCCGGAGATCTGGCGGTACTTCACCGTGGTCGTCGGCGACTCCGACTTCGACGGGTTCTTCGACTCCAACCTCGCCGAGCACACCGCCGGGCGCCGCGCCGTCTACGTCATCACCGACCTGCGCAGCGGCCGGGTCGCGGGCAGCATGAGCCTGCTCGGCTTCGCCGAGAAGGACCGCCGGCTGGAGATCGGGGCGTCCTGGCTGGGCCACGACTTCCGCGGCAAGGGCATCAACCACTGGGCGAAGCTGCTGCTGCTGCGGCACGCCTTCGAGGTGCTGGAGGCCGAGCGGGTCGAGTTCAAGACCGACGAGCTGAACGTCCAGGCCCGCAAGGGGCTGCGCAACATCGGCGCCACCGAGGAGGGCGTGCTGCGCAGCTTCAACTACATGCCGGGCGGGCGCCGCCGGGACGCGGTCTTCTACAGCATCCTGCGCGCCGAGTGGCCGGGCGTGCGCGAGGCGCTGGCCGCCGGACCGAAGAAGGCGGCCGCCGCGGTATGAGCGTCACCCACGTCCGGGCCGCCGGCTCCCCCCGGGAGCTGGGGCGGGCCCACGGCGAAGCGGTCGCGGCCGGGCTGCGCGCCTTCCTCGACGACGGGCTGGCCCGGCTGGGCCGGCTGGTCGACGAGCCGGTGACGCTGGCCGGGCTGCGGCCCACCATCGCCGACTACCGGGCCGAGATCACCGCCGCGCTGCCCGACCTCGCCGAGGAGGTCGCGGGCCTGGCCGAGGGCGCCGGGATCTCCGAGGAGGAGGCCTGGCTGCTGCAGCTGCGCCGCGAGGTGATGAGCCACCACCGGGTGCCCACCGGGGGGGACTGCACCACCTACGCACGCACCGGCCCGGGCACCCGGCCGGTGCTGGCGCAGACCGTCGACCTGAACGCGGACCTGGACTCCCACCTCGAGGTGGTGCACCTGGCCCGGGCCGGCTCGCCGCGCCGGGTGCTGGTGATCGGCTTCGCCGGCCTGCTCGGCTACCTGGGCCTCAACAGCGACGGGCTGGCGATCGGCATCAACCTGGTCACCGACGGCCGCTGGCGCCCGGGCGTCACCCCGTACCTGGCGATCCGCCACCTGCTGGACGAGGCCGCCGACGTGGACGGGGCGCTGAAGCTGCTGTCCGGCCTGACCCTCTCCAGCTCCCGCAACCTGGTCCTGGCCGACCGGGAGCGGGCGGTCAGCGTCGAACTGCAGGGCACCGGGCTGCGGTTGAACGAGCACGCCTCGCGGGAGGCCGTCCACACCAACCACTACCTGCACCCGGACTTCGTCCCGGCCGACCGGCAGAGCGCCTTCGACCGGATCTCCTCCGACGGGCGGCTGGCCGCGGCGGCCGACGGGCTGGCCGGGCTGGACCCGCGGGCCGGGGCCGAGGAGCACTTCGCGGTGCTCTCCCGCCCGCCGGTGTGCATCGCCGACCACGGCGACTTCCGGATCGAGCGGACGGTGGCGAGCGTGGTGATGTTCCCCGCGGAGGGCGAGCTGCACCTGCGCCCCGGCGACCCGAACCGCTCCGCGACCCGGGTGTACACGGTCTGAGCCGGCGCTGTACCGGGGCTCGACCGCGCGTCGGTAGCGTCGGCGCGACCGCCACGACACGGGCCGTGCAGGACCTTTCGGGGGAGGCATGAGTCAGCTCCAGGCACCAGCCCTGCTGGAACCGTACGCACCCGTCCCGGCCGGCCCCGGCCGGGACGCGCTCCGCCCGCTGCCCGGGGTGATCGGGCGGCGGATCCTGGTGGTGGACGGCGGCGGCGACGACGCGCTGGCCGACCAGCTGCGCCGGCACGGCCACGACCCGGTGGGCGTGCGGCAGGGCGGGGCGGCCCTGCAGGCGTACGGGAGCGCCGACCTGGTGCTGCTCGACCTCGACCTGCCCGACCTGGACGGCCTGGAGGTCTGCCGGGCGATCCGGGCGACCAGCCGCGTCCCGGTGATCATCCTGACCGCCCGGCAGTCCGAGATCGACTGCGTGCTGGGCCTGCAGGCCGGCGCGGACGACTACGTCACCAAGCCCTACCGGTTCCGCGAGCTGGCGGCCCGGATCGAGGCGGCGATGCGCCGCACCCGGTGGCAGCCGCTGGCCGCGGGGGCCCAGGAGATCCGGCACGGCCGGCTGCGGATCGACGTCGGCTCGCGCGAGGTGAGCGTGGGCGGGGCGCGGGTCCCGCTCACCCGCAAGGAGTTCGACCTGCTGTGCCTGCTGGCCCAGCACCCGGACACCGTGGTGCCCCGCAAGCAGCTGCTCCAGCAGGTGTGGGGCGGCTCCTGGTCGCGGCGCACCGTCGACACCCACGTCAGCAGCCTGCGCGGCAAGCTGGGCGGCAGCGGCTGGATCGTGACCGTCCGGGGCGTCGGCTTCATGCTGGGCGAGGGGTAGCGGCGCCGCACCCTCCGGCACCCGTCCCTCCCCGCCCCCCGCACCCCCCGGGCCCCGCCGGCCCGGGGGGTGCTCCGCGTTCCGGCTCCCCGAGCGGTCCTTCACGGCGTTTCCACCGGGATCCGAGCACTGGTTGAGCGCCGCCGTCGACCGTGGCGGGACCAGCCCGACTCGCGGAGCGGAGTGCCCCTGTGTCCAGCGGACGTATCGAAGTGTGCCTCGTCGGCGCCGGACCGCGCGGACTGTCCGTACTCGAACGGATCTGTGCGCAGGAACGCCGCGCCCCCCGGTGGGACCGGCTCACCGTGCACGTCGTCGACCCGGACCCGCCGGGCGCCGGCCGGGTCTGGCGGCCCTCGCAGTCCCGCCACCTGCTGATGAACACCGTCGCCTCGCAGGTCACCGTCTACACCGACGCCAGCGTCGCCATCGCCGGGCCGCTCGAGGAGGGGCCGAGCCTGTACCAGTGGGCCAAGGCCCTGGGGCCGAGCGCGCTCACCCCCGGCACGGGCGAGCCCTACGACGACGAGACCCTCGCCGAGGCCCGCGACCTCGGCCCGGACACCTACCCCACCCGCGCGCTCTACGGCCAGTACCTGTCCTGGGTGTTCCGGCAGGTCACGGCGGGCGCCGCCGCGCACACCGAGGTGCGGGTGCACGCCGCGCGCGCCGTGGCCCTGCACGACGGGGGACCGGACGGCGCCCAGAGCGTGCAGCTCGCCGACGGAACCCTGCTCACCGGCCTGGACGCCGTGGTGCTGGCCCAGGGCCACGTCGACCTGGTCGCCTCCGACACCGAGCGGCGCCTGGCGGACTTCGCCGCCCGGCACGGCCTGACCTACCTCGCCCCGGCCAACCCGGCCGACGCCGACCTGTCCGGGGTGCGGCCGGGCCAGACCGTGCTGCTGCGCGGCCTGGGCCTGAACTTCTTCGACTACCTGGCGCTGTTCACGCACGCCCGCGGCGGCGTGTTCGAACGGGTCGGCGGCCGGCTGGTCTACCGGCCCTCCGGCCACGAGCCGCGGCTGTACGCCGGCTCCCGCCGCGGGGTGCCGCACCAGGCGCGCGGCGACAACGAGAAGGGCCCGCACGGCCGCTACCGCCCCCGGCTGCTCACCGTCGAGCACGTCGCCGGGCTGCGCGAGCGGGTCCGCCGCGGGCAGCCGGTCCGGTTCGCCGCCGAGCTGTGGCCGCTGGTCTCCAAGGAGGTGCGCACCGTCTACTACGAGACCCTGCTGGCCGGCCGCGCCCCGGCCGGGGCCGCCGCCGTATTCGCCGAGGACTTCCTGCGGGCCGGCTCCGACGCCGAGGAGGACCGGCTGCTGGACGCGGCCGGGATCGCCCCCGCCGAGCGCTGGGACTGGGACCTGGTCGCCCACCCGCACGCCGGCCGGACCTTCGCCGGCCTCGCCGAGTTCCGCGCCTGGCTGCGCGACTACCTCGACGAGGACGTCCGCCGGGCCCGCCAGGGCAACCTCAGCGGCCCGTTCAAGGCCGCCCTGGACGTCCTGCGGGACCTGCGCAACGAACTGCGGATCGCCGTCGACCACGCCGGACTGGACGCCGACTCGCACCGCGACGAGCTGGACCGCTGGTACACCCCGCTCAACGCCTACCTGTCGATCGGCCCGCCGGCCTCCCGGATCGAGGAGCTGGCCGCCCTGATCGACGCCGGCGTCCTGGACGTCGTCGGCCCCGCCCCGCGGATCACCGCCGACGAGCGCACCGGCCGCTTCACCGCCACATCCACCGCCGTCCCCGACCTGGACGTCCGGGCCGAGGTGCTGATCGAGGCCCGGCTGCCCGAGACCGACCTGCGCCGCACCGCCGACCCGCTGATGCGCCACCTGCTGCTCACCGGCCGGGCCGCCCCGCACCGGGTGCCCGGCACCGGCGGCACGTCCTACGAGACCGGCGGCCTGGCCGTCTCCGAGCGGCCCTACCACCTGCTGGACGCCCGGGGCGTCCCGCACCCGCGGCGCTTCGCCTACGGTGTCCCCACCGAGGCCGTGCACTGGGTGACGGCCGCCGGCATCCGCCCCGGGGTCGGCTCCGTCACCCTCGAGGACTCCGACGCCATCGCCGCCGCGGTCCTCGCCCTGCCCGCCCGGCCGGACGCCCGGGCGGCCGCCGCGGCCGCCACCGGGACGGGGGGCGGCGCGTGAGCGCGGACCGGCCGGCCGACGGCTTCCAGGACGCGGGCCTGCTCTCCCCGGTCCGGGCCGGCACCCCCGTCGAGGCGGCCGTCGGCGACGGGGCCTGGCTGCAGGCGATGCTCGACGCCGAGGCCGCCCTGGCCCGCGCCCAGGCCCGCTGCGGGACCGTCCCGGCCGCGGCCGCCGCCGCGATCGGCGCGGCCGCCCGGGCCGAGCACCTGGACGTGCGCGCGCTGGCGCTGGCCGCCCGGGAGACCGCCAACCCGGTGGTCGGCCTGGTCAAGGCGCTGACCGCGGTGGTGGCGGCCCGCTCGCCCGAGGCCGCCGAGTACGTGCACCGGGGCTCCACCAGCCAGGACGTCTTCGACACCGGCGCGATGCTGGTCGCGGCCCGCGCCCTGCGCCTGATCACCGCCGACCTGCGGGCCGCGGCCGACGCCCTGGGCGAGCTGGCCGCCGAGCACCGGGACACCCCGATGGCCGGCCGCACCCTCGCCCTGCACGCCGTGCCCACCACCTTCGGACTGAAGGCGGCCGGCTGGCGCCTGCTGGTCCTGGAATCCGCCGACCGCCTGGAGCGCCTCGCCGCGACCGGGCTGCCGGTCTCGCTGGGCGGCGCGGCCGGCACCCTGGCCGGCTACCTCCAGTACGCCGGGCCGGACGCCGACCCGGCCGACCTGCTGGAACGCCTGGTCGCCGGGTTCGCCGCGGAGACCGGGCTGGCCGTCCCGGTGCTGCCCTGGCACGCGCTGCGCACCCCGGTCGCCGACCTCGGCGCGGCGCTCGCGCACACCGCCGGCGCGCTGGGCAAGATCGCCGCCGACGTGCTGGTGCTGGCCCGCACCGAGATCGGCGAGGTGGCCGAACCCGGCGGCGCGGGCCGCGGCGCCTCCTCGGCGATGCCGCACAAGCGCAACCCCGTGCTGGCCACCCTGATCCGCTCGGCCGCGCTCCAGGTGCCCGCGCTCGCCTCGGTGCTGGTCCAGTGCCTGCCGCACGAGGACGAGCGCTCGGCCGGGGTGTGGCACGCCGAGTGGCAGCCGCTGCGCGAGTGCCTGCGGCTGACCGGCGGCGCGGCGCACACCGCGGTGGAACTGGTCCGCGGCCTGGCCGTCCACCCCGACCGGATGCGGACCAACCTGGCCGCGACCGGCGGCCTGCTGGTCTCCGAACGCGTCTCGGCCGCGCTGGCCCCCCGGCTGGGCAAGGCCGCCGCCCGGGACCTGCTGACCGCGGCCTCGGCCCGGGCGGCCGGCACCGGCCGCCCGCTGGCCGAGGTCCTCGCCGAAACCCCCGAGGCCGCCGGCGCGTTCACCCCCGCCGAACTGGCCGCCCTGCTCGACCCGACCGGGTACACCGGCCTGGCCGGCCCGCTGGTCGACCGGGCGCTGGCCGCCGGCGGTGCCCGGCCGGGCCCGCCGACCGGGAAGGACACCCCGTGAGCGCCCCCGTCACCGCCCCGCCGGGCCCGGTCCGGCCGGGCCCGCCCGCCCCCGACCCGCTGCGCTGGTGGGCACTGGCCGTGATCGCCGCCGCCCAGCTGACCGTGCTGCTGGACGGCACCATCGTCAACATCGCGCTGCCCTCGGCCCAGCGGGACCTGGGCCTGAGCGACGGCAGCCGGCAGTGGGTCGTCACCGCCTACACCCTGGCGCTGGGCGGCCTGCTGCTGCTCGGCGGCCGGGTGGTCGACGTCGTCGGCCGCAAGCGCGCCTTCGTCACCGGGCTGATCGGCTTCGCCGCGGCCTCGGCGCTGGGCGGCGCGGCCACCGTCCCCGCCGCCCTGCTGGCCGCCCGGGCCGCACAGGGCGCCTTCGCGGCGCTGCTGACCCCCTCGGCGATCTCGCTGGTGGTGGCGACCTTCACCGAGCCCGGCGAGCGCGGCCGGGCCTTCGGGGTGCTGGGCGCGATCTCCGGGGCCGGCTCGGCCGGCGGGCTGATCGCGGGCGGCCTGCTCACCGAGTACCTGGACTGGCGCTGGTGCATGTACGTGAACGTGCCGATCGCGCTGGCCGCCGTCGCGGCCGGGCTGCGGGTGCTGCGCGACCCCGGCGGCCGGGGGCCGGTCCGGCTGGACGTGCCGGGGGCGCTGCTGGGCTGCGGCGGGCTGACCGTGCTGGTGCTCGGCTTCGCCCGGGCCGAGGGCTCCGGCTGGACCAGCCCGCCGGTGGGCGCCGCGTTCGCGGCCGGCGCCGTCCTGCTGGCCCTGTTCGCGCTCCGGCAGACCCGGGCGGCGCACCCGCTGGTCCCGCCCCGGCTGGTCCGGGACCGGGCCCGGGCGGGCGCCCTGGCGGTGGCCGCGCTCGGCATGGTGGGCGTCTTCGGCCTGCTGCTGTTCCTGACCTACTACCTGCAGGTGGTGCGCGGCGACTCGGCGGTGGCCGCCGGGGTGTCGATCCTGCCGCTGACGGTGGGGATGACCGCCGGGGTGATGCTGGGGGCGCGGCTGGCCGGGCGGCTGGCCCCGTGCCGGACGGTGGTGCCGGGCCTGCTGGTGGCCGCGGCGGGCGTCGCCCTGCTGGCCCTGGTCGACACCGGCTCCTCGTACCCGGCGCAGGTGCTGCCCGCGCTGCTGCTGGCCGGCCTCGGGATGGGCAGCACCTCGATGACCTGCATGGTGGTGGCCACCGCGATGGTGGCGCCCGCGGACTCCGGCGCGGCCTCGGCGCTGTACACCACCGCCCAGCAGATCGGCGGCTCGGTCGGCACGGCGGTGCTCAACACCGTCGCCGCCGAGGCCGCCGCCCGCCACCTCGCGGCCGGCGCGGACCGGGCCCAGAGCACGGTGTACGGGTTCACCACCGCGCTGTGGGGGGTGGTCGTCCTGCTGGTGCTCACCGCGCTGGGCACCGGCCTCCTGGTCGGGGGCCCGCTCCGGCGCGGCGCCGCCCGCACTCCCTGACCCCCGTTCCGAAGGCTCGAAAGGACGTATCCCCGATGACCCGACCCGTGGTGGCGATCACGGCCGACACGGCCCTGCTCACCTACACCATCTGGAAGGACGTGCCGATCGCCGCGCTGCCGCTGGCCTACATCGAGAAGGTGGTGGCGGCCGGCGGCGTCCCGCTGCTGACCCTGCCGGAGCCCGGGGCGGTCGCGGAGGTGGTGGAGCGGGCCGACGCGCTGCTGCTGACCGGCGGCCAGGACATCGAGCCGGTCCGGTACGGGGCCGAGCCGCACCCGCGCACCCTGCCGCCGTTCCCGGCCCGCGACGAGGCCGAGCTGGCCGCCCTGGCGGTGGCCGAGCGCCGCGGCATCCCGGTGCTGGGGATCTGCCGGGGCCTGCAGCTGATCTCCACCGTCCGGGGCGGCACGCTGCACCAGCACCTGCCCGAGCACTCGCCGGCCGTCCCCGGCCAGTACGACGCCCGCCGGATCCGGATCGCCCCCGACTCCCGGCTCGGCGCGGCCGTCGGCGCCTCGGCGACCGTGCACTGCCACCACCACCAGGGCATCGACCGGCTGGGGGCGGGCCTGGTCGCCACCGCCTGGTCCGCGGACGGAGTGGTCGAGGCGGCCGAGGACCCGACGGCGCGCTTCGTGGTGGGCGTGCAGGCGCACGCCGAGATGGGCGAGGACACCGACCCGCTGTTCGCGGCCTTCGTCGAGGCGGCCCGGGCCGGGGCCCGCGAGCGGGCCGGGGTCTGAGCCCCGGGCCCGGACGTGCGGAAGGGGCGGTTGCGACCGGGTCGCAACCGCCCCTCCGCATAAGGGAACTGACGGGACGTCAGGCCGAGGGCCAGCGCTCCAGCTTGCTGTAGGCCGGCACCCAGACGTCGTTGTAGAGGCCGCGGACCGGCGGCGGCAGGATCCCGAGGATCGCCTCGGTGTTCTGCTGGCTGGTGCCGTCGAGCAGCCACGGCAGGTAGCGCGGGGTGCCCTCGCCGATCCGCGCGGTGTGCGCCTGGCCGAAGCCCTGCAGCAGCTGCGGGGTGGCCACCGAGTCGATCAGCGGCAGGGCCGCCTCCTCCTCGTGCTTGAAGTGGCCGGTCAGGCCGGTGACCAGGGCGTCGACCAGGTCGCCGAGCTCGGCCGCGCGGGCCGGGTCGGCCAGCACGGCGTCCACCCCGTCGAGCAGCGGGTCGATGGTGGCGTGCTCGGCCTCCATCGCCTCGACGACCGCCAGGTCCGCGGGGCGCTCGGCGAGGGCCTCGCGGACCTGCGGCCACAGCGCGTCGTCCTCGGCGCCGTGGTGCACGTGCAGGTACTGCTTGAACATCTCCCAGCCGGCCGCGGCGGCCACCAGGCGGCGCGGATCGTCGGTGGTGCGGGCCGTGGTCTTGGCGAGGAGCTCGAGCTCGCGGCGCAGCGCGTCGTGGATCACGAACATCATCGTGAAGTCGTGCTTGAACGTCGTGGTCATGGGCCTTTTCTCCCTCGATCCGGAGGCCAGGGGCCTGCCGGGGCCGACCGGCGTCGGACCCCGACCGAAGTTCCTTGCCCCGGTGGCGAGTTGACGCACACACCGGGACGCCCCTCCACGATAGGCGGACCGGCCTGGGACCCGGACCGGATTCGAGCCGTCCTCAAGCGGCCCCGAACCAGCGCTCGAGCGCGGCTCGAAGCGGGGCGTCGTCCGGCTGCACCCAGGCGACGTACCCGTCCGGGCGGACCAGCAGCGCGGCGGGGGCGTCCGGGCGGTCGGCCTCGCCCTCGGTCCAGTCCGCGGTGGTGACGTCGACCCGGTCCGCCCAGGGCGCGGCGGTGGCCCGCAGCCCGTCGGCGTCCGCGGCGGCGGAGGTGACCAGCAGCACGCCGCGGGCCGGCTTCAGCAGGTCGCGCACGGTGGCCGGGCTGCCGTCGGCGAGCTTGAGCCGGATGTCCGGCCGCAGCCGCAGGCCCAGCTGCGGGTGGCTGCCCGCGCCCATGTCGTAGCGCACGTCGAGGCCGCTGACCTGGCCGGCCAGGTGGCGGGCGACCGCCGGGTCCTGGACCAGTTCCTGCAGGACGGCGCGCAGCGGCTCCATCTCCTCGCCGCTGAGGTAGAGCTTGGTCTGCGCCCGGGTGTTGCGCATGAGCAGCTCGCCCACCGGGTGCCGCTCGGACTGGAAGGTGTCCAGCAGCCCCTCGGGCGCCCGGCCGTTGATCGCGGCGGCCAGCTTCCAGCCGAGGTTGGCGGCGTCCTGGACGCCCACGCTCATGCCCTGCGCACCGGCCGGCATGTGGATGTGGGTGGCGTCGCCGGCCAGGAAGACCCGGCCGCGGCGGTACTCGGCGGCCTGCCGGGTGGTGTCGGTGAAGGAGCTGACCCAGCGCACCTCCGCGTGGTGCAGGGACTCGCCGGTCATCTCCTGCCAGGCGTCGGCGATGGTGGCGAAGGTCAGGCCGCTCTTGTCCTCCGGCGGGCGCAGCGCCTCGTTGTGGATGACGATCCGGTCGACGCCGTTCTCCAGGTTGAACGCCATCACCATGCCGCCGGGCACCCGCTCGCCGATCGGCCGCTGGCGGACGTTCGCGCCGACCACGTCGGCCATGTACATCCCGCGGGTGGGCTCCCAGCCGGGGAAGTCGATGCCGGCCAGGCGGCGCACGAGGCTGCGCGCCCCGTCGCAGCCCACCAGGTACTGCGCGCTCTCCTCGCCGGGGCCGTCCGGCCCCCGGTACTCGACGACGACGCCGTCGCCGGTCTCCCGGAAGCCGAGCACCTCGTGCCCGCGGCGGACCTCGACGCCCAGCTCCTTCAGCCAGGACTCGAGGATCTCCTCGGTCCGGAACTGCGGGATGCCTCGCACGCTGAAGTGGTTGTCGTCGAGCTTGGAGAAGTCGATCCGCACGCCGCCGAAGTGGCCCTGCGCCCACTCGACGTCGCCGAAGCGCTCCAGCAGGCCGCGCTGGTCGAACACCTCGGCGGCGCGCCGGGTGAAGCCGACCCCGCGGGACTCCCCGCTGGGGGCGGGCAGCTTCTCGAACACGACGACGTCCGCGCCGCCCAGTCGCAGTTCGCCGGCGAGCATCAGACCGACCGGTCCGGCGCCGACGATGATCGCGCCCTTTGCCATCAGGTAACTCCTCGAGCAGCAGTGGAAGTCAGGCGAAGAATTCGAGCAGGTACCGGGCGATCAGCTCCGGCTCCTCCTCGGGGAAGTAGTGCACCGAGTCGGCCGCCCGCTCCACCCGCACATCCTCGGCGAGGGTGGGCAGCAGGTGCTGGAAGTACTCGTAGGTGTGCCGGGAGCCGATGCCCAGCAGCGGGGCGGTGATCGTCCCGTAGGTCTTGCGGTCCTCGATGTCCTGCGGGTAGGCGCGGTACCAGCCGCAGGCCGCGCGGATCCGGTCCGGGGTGTCGTAGGCGGCGGCGTACACCGCCCGGTCGAGGTCGCCGACCAGCGACTGGTCGGCGAGGGCGTGGCCGAACAGCCAGTCGATGACCTGGCGCATGTGCCCGGCGTAGAGCACCTCGGGCAGGTCGAGGGCCTGGTTGAACGACCACCACCAGCGGGAGATGCCGGTGCCGGGGCGGGCCAGCAGCTTCAGGCCGTAGTAGCTCTCGTCCGGGTGCGGGGTGTCCATCATGGCGACCTTGCGGGTCAGCTTCGGGTGGTTGGCCGCGAAGCTGAAGGCCACCATCGAGCCCATGTCGTGCCCGGCGATGTTGACGTCCTCGTAGCCGAGGTGCTCGACCAGGGCGGCGATGTCGGCGGCCATCGTCTTCTTGTCGTAGCCGCCCTCGGGGCGGTCCGAGCCGCCCATGCCGCGCAGGTCGACGGCGAACACCCGGAACCGCTCGGCGAGCGCCGGCAGCACCTTGTGCCAGGCCCACCAGGTCTGCGGGTAGCCGGGCAGCAGGACCAGCGGCTCGCCGCTGCCGCCCTCCACGTAGTGCAGCCGGGTGCCGTTGACCTCGGCGTGCCGGCTGGTGAAGCCGCCGGGCAGGGACCGCGCCAGTTCCTCGTCGGTGGGGACGGCCTGGCCGTGCTCCGCTGTCATCTCCAAGTTCCCTTTCTCGGGGGTCCGCGGTGCGGCGGACTCAGGCGGCGAAGGCCGCCGCATGGTCCTCGGCCCAGGCGCTGAAGGGGCGGGCGGGGTGGCCGGTGAGGGTCTCGACGTCGCCGCTCAGCGGGACCGGCCTGTCGCTGGCGGTCCACAGCTCGATCAGCGCGTCGGCGATGTCGTCCGGCATGAAGCCCGGCTTGTTGGCCCGCCACACCGCGGCCGGGATCTGCTGCACCGGGATCTCGCGGCCGACCACCGCGCCGATCACCGCGACCTGCTGGCGGAAGCTCAGCGACTCCGGGCCGGTCAGGTGGTAGGCGCGGCCGCGCAGTTCGGGGCGGGCCAGCACGGCGGCGGCGGACTCGGCGATGTCCTGCTCGTAGATCGGGTCGGCGTAGCTGTCCGGGAAGGGCAGGGTGACGGCGCCGCGGGCCCGCAGCACGTACTGCCAGGAGCCGGCGTTGCTGGCCAGGGCGCCGCAGTTGAGCGTGGTGACGGTCAGCGCGGAGGCGCGCAGCGCCCGCTCGACGGCCAGGTGCGGGGCGGCGATCGGGTTGCTCGCGGCGTCGGCGCGCAGCACCGCGTCGGCGGACATCACCACGACGTGCTCGACCCCGGCGGCCTCGGCCGCCGCGGTGAACGCCCCGATGTGCGCGGGCTCGCAGTACAGGAAGACCGCGTCGACGCCGGCCAGCGCGGGCGCGAAGGTCTCCGGGTCGGTCAGGTCGAGGCGGACGGCGTCGACGCCCGCGGGGAGGGTGAGCTTCTCCGGGTCGCTGGAGCCGGCCCGGACGGCGGTGCCCCGGGCGGCGAGGATCTCGACCAGCAGGGAGCCGACCCTGCCGCGGCTGCCGGTGACGAGGACGGTCATGTCGTGGTGCCCTTTCTCGGGTTCCTGGTGGGGGCCGGGCGGTGCTCCGGCCGGGGCGGGCCCCACCGCCGTCGGGCGGCGGGCCCGCCCCGCGGGGAAGGGCGGTCAGGCCGCGGCGGGTGCCCCGAACCAGCGGGTGAGCGCCGCCTCGAGGTCGCCGCCGTCCGGCGCCGCCCAGGCGATGTGGCCGTCGGGGCGCACCAGCAGGGCGGCGGGCGCGTCCGCGTGGTCGGCCTCCTGGTCGGCCCAGCTGCCGGTGACGGTGTCGACCCGGTCGGCCCAGCGGGAGGCGGTGGCGGCCGCCGCCGGGTCCGCGCCGGTGGTGATCAGCACGCCGCGCGCGGCGTGCAGCAGTTCGGCGACCCGCACCCGGGTGCCGTCCGCCCGCTCCACGGCGCGGTGCGGGGCCAGCCGCAGGCCCAGGAAGGGGTGCGCGCCGTCGCCGACGTCGTAGCGGATGTGCAGGCCGCTGACCCGGCCGGCCAGCCGGCGGGCCGCGTCGGGCAGCTGGACCAGCTCGCGCACGACGGCGCGCAGCGGCTCCATCTCCTCGCCGCTGAGGTAGAGCAGCGACATCGAGTGGACGTCGCGCATCAGCTGCTCGCCGACCGGGTGCCGCTCGGAGTGGTAGGTGTCCAGCAGGCTCTCGGGGGCGCGGCCGCCGAGCACCGCGGCCAGCTTCCAGCCCAGGTTGGCGGCGTCCTGCAGGCCGACGCTGACGCCCTGGGCGCCGAGCGGGGCGTGGTCGTGCGCGGCGTCGCCGGCCAGCAGCACCCGGCCCTTGCGGTACTGCTCGGCCAGGCCGGTGGCGTTGGTCAGGGCGCACATCCAGGAGGCGCTCGCGTGGTGGATGTCCTCGCCGGTCAGGCGCTGCCAGGCGTCGGCGACCTCGGAGAACGCCAGCTCGCCCTCGCCGTGCTGCGGGCGCAGGCCCGGCTCGTGGATGACGATGCGGTCCACGCCCGGCTCCAGCGTCACCGACAGCACCATGCCGCCGCCGGGGATCCGCTCGCCGATCGGGCGCATCCGCAGGTCGGCGCCGACCACGTCGGCCAGGTACAGGCCGCGGGTGGCCTCGTCGCCGGGGAACGCGATGCCGGCCAGGGTGCGCACGGTGCTGCGGCCGCCGTCGCAGCCCACCACGTACGCGGCGGTGTCCTCGGTGTACCCGTCCGGGCCCTGGAAGCCGAGGACGACGCCCTCGTCGGTCTCCCGCAGGGCGGTCAGCTCGTGGCCGCGGCGGACCTCCACGCCGAGCTCGGCGACCCAGTCGCCGAGCATCTGCTCGGTCACCGACTGGGCCAGGCCCATGACGCCGAAGTGGCTCTCCTCCAGCAGGGAGAAGTCGATCCGGACACCGCCGTAGTGGCCCTGCTTGCCCCAGCGGATGTCGCCGAGCCGCTCCAGCAGGCCGCGCTGGTCGAACACCTCCGCAGTCCTGCTGGTGAAGCCCAGGCCGCGCGACTCCCCGCTGGGCGCGGGCAGCCTGTCGTAGACGACGACGTCGGCGCCGCCGAGCCGGAGCTCTCCGGCGAGCAGCAGACCGACCGGGCCGGCGCCCACGATGATCGCGCCCTTTGCCATTTCGCTTCCTCCATGCAGACGGTTGGTCACCAGGGAAGACCAAGCAAACCGATCGCCGGTGCAGCCGGACCGCAGGATGGCTCAAGCGAGACTCCGGGTGCCGCGCGGAGCCCCGGCGGGCGCCCGGCGGCGGCGTCCGGGCGCCCGGCGCGCGAGGCGGACTCGACCGGTCCGCCAACCGCCGTCCAGGGCAGGTCGACCGTGCTGCCGGACCGTGGTGGAACCGGGTGTCTTCGGCGGTAGGCCGGAATCCCACGCTTCTGCCATGGAGGAATCGCATGCCCGCTTTGCCGCCCCCCGAAGTCGTCCGCGCCGCGGAGCGGGCCCGGGCCGATCTGCAGAAGCAGGTCCGGGAGCTGGCGCCCCCGCCGTTCGCCCTGCTGGAGCTCGCCATGAGCTCGATGGTCACCCAGGCCCTGTACGCCGCCGCCGAACTGCGGGTGGCCGAGGCGCTGGTGGACGGCCCGCGGCCGATCGAGGAGGTCGCGGCCGAGGTCGGCGCGCACCCCGAGGCGCTGGGCCGGGTGCTGCGGCTGCTCGCCGCGAACGGCGTCTTCGAACGGCAGCAGGACGGCCGCTGGGCGCTGACCCCGATGGCCGACGCGCTGCGCGCCGACCACCCGGTGACGATGCGCGACCTCGCCGTGCTGATGGGCCACCCCACGCACTGGGAGGACTGGAACGGCTTCCTGGACTCCGTGGTCACCGGTGAGCCGAGCCTGCTCAAGCGCCGCGGCGCGACCGCGTTCGAGTACCTGACGCAGAACCCGGAGTACGGCGCGGTGTTCATCGGCGGCATGGGCAACATGTCCGCCACCGAGACCGACCCGGTGGTCGCCGCCTACGACTTCTCGCAGTTCGGCACGGTGCTGGACTTCTGCGGCGGCAACGGCGGCCTGCTGGCCGGCATCCTGAAGAGCGCGCCCGGCACCCGGGGCATCCTCTCCGACCCGCGGGTGGCCGCCAACGGCGCCGCCGAGTACCTCGCCGCGCAGGGCGTCGCCGACCGGGTCGACATCGCCGACGCCGACCTGTTCGACGCCGTCCCGACCGGCGCCGACGCGTACGTCCTCAAGCACATCGTGCACGACTGGCCGGAGGAGCAGGCGCTGCAGATCCTGCGCAACGTCCGTGCGGCCGTGCGGCCCGGCGGCAAGCTGCTGCTGGTCGAGATGGTCGTCCCCGAGGAGGGCAACGAGCCGCACTCCGGCAAGCTGGTCGACCTGTGGCTGCTGCTGCTGGTGGGCGG
The DNA here is from genome assembly GCF_000721345.1 of Kitasatospora sp. NRRL B-11411. NCBI lineage: Bacteria > Bacillati > Actinomycetota > Actinomycetes > Kitasatosporales > Streptomycetaceae > Kitasatospora > Kitasatospora sp. NRRL B-11411. The sequence goes on from NZ_JOGH01000025.1 coordinate 48,745, forward strand.
CAAGGAGCGCACCGCCTCGCAGTACGCCGACCTGGTCGCCCGGGCCGGCTTCAAGCTGGAGCGCGTCGTGGAGACCGCCGCCGCCGTCTCGATCGTCGAGGCCGTCGCGGTCTGACCCCGGCCCCGCCCGATCCCGCCCGGACCCCGCCCCGGCCCCCACCCGGAACGGTCCGGTCCCGTCCGGCCCCCCACCCGGACACCGGAGGACCCCGGCCCACCGCCCACCCCACGGGCGACGGACCGGGGTCCTCCGGCGTCCGGTCCCGGGGACTTCGTCGGCCTGGAGCGCATACCTGCTCGACGGTCGTAGTGACGCGACCGAGGTGACGGTGCACCACCACGGCAAGGACGGGAACCAGCGGACCGCTGACAAGCCCGTCCTTGATCTGTTCCCGAAGCCGCCTGCCACTTCGCCGTGGCTCCGGGAGCGGAGTGCCATGACGGCAGCGTGCTTCCGTGCGCGGCTGACGTGCCGTCAGGGACGGCTGCTGTGATGGGCGGCCCACAGGTGTGTCCAGAGCAGGGGAGGGACGCGGTTGAGTACGCGTAGGAGGCCGGCGCAGCGGGGCGGCGGCGGGGATGTGGACTGGATTCTGCCCATCGCCGGGGTGCTGGTGGGGGTCGGCCTGCTGATGGCGCTGTTGCGGTGGCTGGCTGCGCACTGGTGGGTGGTGCTGCTGCTGGTGGTCGCGGCGGTGGGCATCGTGGTGGTGGCGGCCTGGCAGCGGCAGGTGCGGACACAGGCGGACCGGGAGCGGATGAGCCGGCTGCGGATGGTGTTGACCGGCCCGAGCGGGCTGGATTCGCTGAAGCCGGACGCCTTTGAGTTCGCGGTGCGGGACCTGCTGATCCGGGACGGGTGCCGGGCAGAGAAGGTCGGGCGGAGCAACGACCAGAGCGTGGACGTGCTGGCGGACGACCCGATGGGCCGGCGTTGGGCGCTGCAGTGCAAGCACAAGCAGGACCCGCTGAACGGCAAGCCGGTGTCGGTCGGGGTCCTGTACAGCCTGGCGGGGACGTACCAGCGGGTGCACCGGGCGCAGGTGCCGGTGGTGGTGACCAACGGGCGGTTCTCGCAGAAGTCGATCGAGTGGGGCTGGCAGCAGGGTGTGCTGCTGGTGGACCGCGAGGTGCTGGGGCGGTGGGCGTCCAGCGGCCGACCGCTGTGGGAGCTGCTGCCGAGGGTTCCCGCTCCCCGGAGCGGAAGCGGGCGCTGACGGCTGAATCCGTTGCCTGCGGGCCTGGCTCTCCCCGGGGACCAGGCCCGCAGGCATCAGCGCTGCAGGTAGCAGCAAGTCTCGGGTACAGCTGGTGAGTTCATCGACATGATCCAGAGCCAGGGCTTCCACGAGTCCCAGAGCCACCTTCCGAGCCTCAAGGCAGCAGTTGGAAGGATCGTCTACCCGGCTCAGGCCGTTTCAGGCTGCGGGACGTTCCCGACGGAGGCGGCTCCCAGTATCGGCGAAGAGGTGACTCCCGCTGACCTTGAAGAGCGCACGTCCGCCCAGGCTGTGCGCTGGGAGGCGCGGCGCAGAGTGCGGCGTTCGCAGATGCCCTTGTTCGCGTGGATGCGGCAGTCCCAGATCATCGTTCTGGGTGCCAGCGGTCCCACAGGAACGCTGCACGAGGCGGTGGGACGGGCGAGGCGGTGCAGGAGAGGCCCTGTTCAGGGGGACGATGAGCCCCAGAACAGGACTGCTGGCAGTGCGGCGACAGGAAGGGCGGCGGCCCCCTCTTGGGGGAGTTGTCACACCATCCGCGATCAACCGTACTGCGCGCCGGCGGTCAGCCCACCGAGTCGCCTCAGACTCTCGAAACGCAGCAACCGGCTGGAACGTAGTGCGGAGGCGGACCTGGCAGGGCGATCGCCCTGTTGCCGTTCGGGACCGCGGCGGTCGGCAGCTGACAGCTGGATCCCCAACAGGGCGCTCAGGTATGGCATGAGTACTGCATCCACGGACGGTCCCTCCTCTCTGACTTGCGGTTCTCAACTACCGGTTGCCGAAGTCGGTACGGCACGCAGGTCGCCCCACGTACCGCTACCGGGCCTCAGCATGGCCCGAAGTGCGCTCGCCCGGATCAGGAACAAGGCACACGTGTCGAGCAGCCACTGCAGAGAGCGGCTCGACCGGGCAAGCGTGCCTGTCCGGGCCGCCGAGCGGCAAGCGCACAGTAAAGGCGTGAAAATCTCTGAAAAACCATCGCGGAGCCACCGTCCCGACCTGCGAAAATACGGGGCATCAATCTAGGTTATTCAATCGACAGGAGTATCCTTCGAGGGTTTTCGCCATTGGAACTACTGCGATCCTGGCAGAAAATGGTCAAGCGCTATCGCCGTTTAAGCCTTCCCCGGGAACCCTTCTTGCGCACATCGGATGCAAGGGAGGCAGGCAAGGAGCCACTCTGGTGCATGGGTGTACACAGGGGCGGTCGGCGCCCAGGTGGCGCTCCCCATGAGAGTCGAAGTCCCTGCCAGGGCAGGGGTGGCCCAATCTGGCAGCGATCATGACAGGTGACAGCCCACCGTCAGTTTAGTATTAAATATTTTAGATCAAAAAACTTCTTGTTGAAATTCTACGTGCCGATACCAAATCCGGAATGACACTCTCCGGTAGATTCGATCATCGCCGCCCCCTGGAACTCGGACGGGCCCCAGGGGTTGTGCGCCACCCCTTCCTTGCGCTTATCGCGCACGTAATGCACAGTGAATTCCGTCGGATTCAGCACCCGGCACGCACCAAACCATCGCCCGGATCAACAAACAGAACAGAGGTACGAACGGTGTTCAAGATCACCCGCCGCGGCGCGGCTCTGGAGCGCGCGGCCGAGCAGGCCGCCGCTCCCGCGCAGGACGGCGTCTCCCAGTCCGAGCAGGGCAACTGCTCGGACTGCGTCACGTGCGGCTCCCCCCAGAAGGACCTGGCCGCGAACACGGTGTTGAAGATCGCCGCGTTCGGGATGGTCGTCGGCTCCGCCCTGGGCTTCAGCACGATCACCCACGACACGACCACCGGGCTGGAGGTCACCGCCGGCTGCGCGGTGATCGCCGCGGCCGTCACGCGCTCCGGCGGCCCCCAGGGGCCCGAGGGCCCGGGCGGATTCAACGGCCTCCAGCTGCAGCTGGCCTGACGTGGAGTTCGGGGCGGGCCCGCATGCGGGCCCGCCCCGGGCTGTGGAGGGAGATCGTGATGGGCCGTCCTGAGAAGCTGATCGACATCATGAAGGGCCCGCTGGCCCAGTTCGGCGCGGACTTGAAGATGGTCCGCCACCGGGCGGGCACGCCCACCTACGAGGTCATGGCGGCGGAGACCGGACTGTCGGTCGGCGCGCTGTCGGAGGCGGCGCTGGGCGAGTCGTGCCCGAGCTGGCGAACGCTCTCGGCCTACCTGCGCTTCTGCGGCGTCGACCCGCAGGACTGGCGCCCGCGCTGGGAGATGCTGGCCTCCGCGGAGCAGCGTCTGCAGGCGGGGTTCCCGGTCCGCCGTGAGCAGCGGCAGGCGATGCTGATCATGGATCCGAAGAACATCCGCACCATTGAGGACTTCGTCCTGGGGCTGTGGCACCTGCGGTGTACGTCCGGGTACCCGCCGTTGAAGGCCATCGCGAGCCGGTCGAACCGGGGCATCAGCACCATCAGCACGATGCTCGCCCCCGGCCGCGGCAAGCTGCCGACGCTCGACCTGTTGGAGAGCTACCTGATGGCCTTCGACCTCCCGTCCGCGAAGATCGCGGAGTGGCGGTCGGCCTGGTACTTCCTGATGACGGTCGAGCGGCAGGCGCGTACGGCGGCCTGAGCCGTCGGCCGTGCCGAGCGGGAAGGAGGGGCCCGAGCTCATCGAGCTCGGGCCCCTTCGTCGTGCCCGGGTGCGGCGCGGTCCGGGCCCTCGGCAGGGGGTGATCGAGGATCAGGGGTTGGTGCCGGCCTGCTGGACGGCGCTGGAGGAGGGGGAGGGCACGGTGCTGGGGTGGTCGCCGCCGGAGGCGATGCCGAAGAGGAGCAGCACGAACAGCAGCAGCCCGCCCCCACCGGCCGCGACGGCCTTGCCGCTGCCGGATCCGCTGCGGTGGCCGGTGGTGTAGCTGCTGCTGCTGTAGGCGGTGCTGTAACTGCTGCTGTAGACAGGGCGGTCGGCGCCCTTGATGGTCCGGGAGTGGGGCCTGACGTAGGTACCGTCGGCACGGCGGTGGCCGCGCACGTGGACGGTCTTGGTCATCGGGACTCCAAAGAGGGTTGTGGACGTGCTCCCCGCACGGGGCGATTCCACCACCACCCACTGACAATGTTCCTTCCCCACAGGGGAGTTGGTGGTGATCATGCGCGGGCCGTCCCGGATGACCAGGGCAACGAGTCCGTGGGGGAGTCGCCCCCGTACCGGAGCGCCTGTGGCAGATGTCTGCCGATTCGTGCCGGTGTGGTGTACCGAGGAACCTGCCCGCCGCGCAGCGGAAAGCGGCCCGCCCGGTCCCTCGGCGTATGGCGGGGGACCGGGCGGGCAGGGGCGGGGCGGGGTATCAGCAGCGGCGGCGGGCCGGGCCGAACCAGCGCTCCAGGACGGCGGCCGGGACGGGCTCGCCGGCCGGGCCGGCCCAGGCGACGTAGCCGTCGGGGCGGATCAGCACGGCGCCGGTGCCCTCCAGCGGGTCGGGGCCGTCGGTGGGCTTGGCGGCGACGGTCGCCACGTCGACCCGGTCCGCCCAGCCGGCCGCGGCGTCGCGGAGCGCGGCGTCGTCGGCGAGGTCGAGCAGCACGCCGCGGCCGGTGCGCAGCAGTTCGGCCGGGCGGGTCTCGCCGGCCGCGCCGACCAGGGCCCGGGGCGGCATCCGGCGGCCCTGCAGCGGGTGGGCGGCGTCCTCGGGGCCGTCGCCGAGGTCGTAGCGGACGTCGAGGTGGCTGACGACGCCGGCCAGGTGGCGCTTGACCTCGTCGTACTGGACGAGTTCGCGGAACAGTTCGCGCAGCGGGTCGGCCTCGGGGCCGCCGAGGAAGACCGCGCCCTGGGCGCGGGTGTTCATCAGCAGCCGGGCGCCGGCCGGGTGCCGCTCGTCGTGGTAGGTGTCGAGCAGGTCGTCGCCGGCGTCGCCGCGCACGGCGGCGGCCAGCTTCCAACCGAGGTTGGAAGCGTCCTGGACGCCGGTGCTCAGGCCCTGGCCGCCGGCCGGGAGGTGGATGTGGGCGGCGTCGCCGACCAGGAAGACCCGGCCGCGCCGGTACCGGTCGGCCTGGCGGGTGGCGTCGGTGAAGGAGCTGACCCAGCTGGCGCCGCCGTGCGAGATGTCCTCGCCGGTGATGGACTGCCAGGCCCCGGCGACCTCCTCGAAGGTGACGGTCCGTTCGCGGTCGTGGGCCGGGGTGCCGTCGGGGCAGACGATGATGCGGTCCACGCCCTCGGCGAGCGGGGCGGCCATCACCATGCCGTTGTTGAGGCGCTCGCCGAGGAAGCGGGGGCGCAGCCGGCAGCCGGTGACGTCGGCGAGGTACATGCCCCGGGTGGCGTCGGTGCCGGGGAAGCCGAACCCGGCGGCCTTGCGGACCCGGCTGGCGCCGCCGTCGCAGCCCACCAGGTAGGCGGCGCGCAGGGTGTGCTCGGCGCCCTCGGGGTCGCGGACGGTGATCTCGGCGGCCTCGCCGTCGAGGAAGCCGTCGGCGAGGGCGAGGAACTCCCAGCCGCGCCGGATGTCGGCGCCGAGCTCGCCCGCCCACCCCTCGAGCACCGCCTCGGTCTGCCCCTGCGGGATGCCGCGGGCGCCGAAATGGGCGTCGGGCAGCGCGGTGAAGTCGAACTGGGCGCCGCCGAAGTGCCCGACCGGGCTGGTGACCAGGGTCTCGCCCTGGCCGAAGCGGGGCAGCAGCCCGCGTTCGTCGAACACCTCCATGGCGCGGGCGGTGAAGCCCAGGCCGCGGGACTGGCCGGTGGGGGCGGCCAGTTTCTCGATCACGACGACCCGGGCTCCGCCCAGGCGCAGCTCACCGGCGAGCATCAGGCCGGTGGGGCCGGCACCGATGACGATGACATCGGTGTCGACCGCTGTCCCTTCCATGGTTGTCCTTCCGAGGCAGTGAGGGAGTGGTGGCGGGGCTGGAGCGGTGGCGGGGCTCCCGCGGGCGTGGGGGGTGCGGAGCCCTGCCGTGGTGCCCGGCCGCGGGGGTGGACGGCGGGGGTGCGGCGGTACCGGGTGTGTGGTGTGCGGTCCCGGGCCTCAGCGGACCGGGACCTCAGCGGCCCCGGGCCTCAGCGGGCCGGCCCGAACCAGCGGTGCAGGGCGGCGCGCAGCCCGTCGCCCTCGGGGCCGACCCAGGCGACGTGGCCGTCGGGCCGGACCAGGACGGTGCCGGCGCCGTCCAGGGCGCTGCCGGGCTCGGGTTCGCCGGAGACCGTGGTGACCCGGTCCGCCCAGTCGGCGGCGGGTGCGCCGGCCAGGCCGGCCGGGCGCAGCAGCAGGCCGCCGGGGGCGGCCCGGAGCAGTTCGGCGGTGGCGGCCCGGCCGACGCCGGTGCGCACGAGGGCGTGCGGGAGCCGGGCGCCGAGCAGCGGGTGCTCGGGGCCGTCGACCGGGTAGCGCACGTCGAGGCCGCTGATCATGCCGGCCAGGTGGCCGCGGACCTCCTCCCGGGTGATCAGCTCGCCGAGCAGGGTGCGCACCGGTTCGACCTCGGGGCCGCCGAGCAGCATCGTCGCCTGGGTCCTGATGTTGGCCAGCACCCGGCGGCCGACCGCGTGCCGCTCGTCGTGGTAGGTGTCGAGCAGGTCGTCGCCGGCGTCGCCGCGCACGACGGCGGCCAGCTTCCAACCGAGGTTGAAGGCGTCCTGGAGGCCGAGGTTGAGGGCCTGTCCGCCGATCGGCATCTGCCGGTGGGCGGCGTCGCCGGCGAACAGGATCCGGCCGTGCCGGTACCGGGCGAGCTGGCGGGAGGCGTCGCCGAAGGAGTTGACCCACAGCGGGGTGCCGCCGGTGATGTCCTCCCCGGTGACCCGCTGCCAGACGGCGGCGACCTCGGCGAAGGACGGCTCGCCGGTGCGCCGGCCGGCGGTGGAGCCGAACTCGTGCACCATCACCCGGGTGACGCCCTGGGGGTTGCGGGCGGCGATGGCCAGGCCGCGCTCCAGCCGCTGGAAGCGGCGGGCCGGGACGTCGATGCCGGCCACGTCGGCGCGGATCAGCTCCCGGCCGGCGTCCGTCCCGGGGAACTCGGCGCCGATCAGCCCCCGCACGGTGCTGTCCTCGCCGTCGCAGGCCACCAGGTAGCGGGCGCGCAGCCGCAGCACCCCGTCCGCCCCGAGGGCCTCGGCCTCGACCTGCCCGCCGACCTCGCCGACGGCGGCCAGGGTGTGGCCGCAGCGGACGTCGACGCCCAGCGGGAGCGCCCACTCCTCCAGCACGGCCTCGGTCTTCGTCTGCGGCACCTTCCACTGGCCCGGGTGCGGGCCGGGGAGGGTGAGGTCCATCGGGATGCCGCCGAAGTGGCCGCGCGGCTCGTTCGGCGGGTTGCCGAGGTCGGGCAGCAGGCCCCGGCTGTCGAGGATCTCCATCGTGCGGGCGTGCAGGGTGGAGGCCCGCGACTCGGTGGTGCGGCCGTGCCGCTTCTCCAGCACGACCACCCGCGCGCCGCCGCGGGCGAGTTCACCGGCGAGCATCAGCCCGACGGGACCCGCCCCGACGACGACGACATCGGTTTCCGACCGGTCCGCTGCCACGGCTCAGGCGGCCTTCTGCTCGGCGTAGGCCTTCGCGTGGGCCAGCGTCGCGCTGCTGTTGGTGGACAGCGCGGTGTGCACGTACTCGCGGGCGTCGGCCACGGTGGCCTGCTCGCCGAGGATCCGGGCGATGTTGGCGGTGTTGATGGTCACCGTGTGCTGCGAGGAGGCGGCGGTGCCCTCCGCGTTCTCCACGAAGGTCCACTCGCCGGTGTGCAGGGTCATCAGCGCGGGCAGGGTGACCTGCTTGTACGCGATCTTCCAGGACGGGAAGACCACCCGGTAGGACTTGGTGGTGTGCACCGAGCCGTCCTTGGCCCGGGTGTCCATCTCCAGCTCCTGCAGGCCGGGGGTGTCCTCGGCGAGGCGGACCACGGCGACGTGCGGGAGGCGGTCGGCCCACTTGCCGGCCTCGTTGACGAAGTCGAAGAGGTCCTTGGCCCGGCCGGCGACCTGCACGGTGTCGACGAACGAGAAGGTCAGCTCCTCGCGGTCGGCGGCGTGCACCAGTTCGACGTTCTCCTTGAGCGCCTGCAGCTCGGAGGTGCTGTTCTTGTCGACGGCCCGCTCGATCCACAGCAGGTCGTGCGGGTCGTCGCCGATCGCCCGGTAGTCGTGCAGCAGCCGCACCCGGGTGGTGTCGGCGTCCAGCGGCTCCAGGATCCAGGTGCCGCCCATCGCGGCGACCGGCGGGGCCGGGATCTCCTGGCGGAAGGTGATCCGCAGCGCCTCGGGGTCCAGGGTGCGGCGCGAGGTCCAGTCCTTGGGCTGGCCGTTGGCGGTCGCCCAGATCCGGATGCGCTCCTCGTTGCCCTCGGCCTCCACCCGGTCGACGTGGATGGTGGGCGGGAAGATCCGCGGCCAGTTGGTCACGTCCGCGAGCAGCTGGTAGACGGCCGCGGCCGGCGCGCCGATCGTGATCTCGTGCTCGACCTCACGCGTCGTCATGGGGGGACTCTCCTCTCGTGGTTCGGTCCGGTGGGCGGATCAGAAGTTGCCGAGGCCGCCGCAGACGTTGAGCGCCTGCGCGGTGATCGAGGCGGCCGGGTCGGAGGCCAGGTAGGCGACCAGGCCGGCGACCTCCTCCGGGGTGGAGTAGCGGCCGAGCGGGATCTTGGAGGTGAACTTCTCCTTGATCGCGTCCTCGGAGGTGCTGTAGGCGCTCGCGTAGCCCTGGCGCACCCGCTGGGCCATCGGGGTCTCGACGTAGCCGGGGCAGACCGCGTTGACGGTGATGCCGGTCGGGGCGAGCTCGTTGCCGAGGGCCTTGGTGAAGCCGACCACGCCGTGCTTGGAGGCCGAGTACGGGGCGCCCAGCACGACGCCCTGCTTGCCCGCGGTGGAGGCGATGTTGATGATCCGGCCGCGGTCCTTGTGGCGCATGCCGCCGGTGTTGAGCACCGCGTGGGTGACCCGGAAGACGCTGTTGAGGTTGGTCTCGATGACGTCGTTCCAGAGGTCCTCCTCGATGTCGGCGGTGACGCCGCCACCGGACCGGCCGGCGTTGTTGACCAGCACGTCCACCGGTCCGAACCGGTCGACGGCGGCCTGCACGAAGGCCGTGACGGAGGCGGTGTCGCGCACGTCGAGGACGGAGCCGTCCGCGTCCAGGCCCTCGGCCTGGAGCTCCTTGACGGTCTCGGCGACGTTGTCGGCGTTGCGGGCGCCGATGAAGACGCGGTGGCCGGAGGCCGCCAGCGCGCGGGCCGAGGCGAGGCCGATGCCGCTGGTGGCGCCGGTGATGACGGCGACCTTGGTGTTCTGGCTCATGTCCGGACCCCTTCAGGCAGCGGCGGGCGCGAGCTGCGCGTTGACGACCTCGATGAAGGCGCGCGGGGTGCGGGCGTCGCCGATGGCCTCCTCGTCGAGCGAGATGCCGTACTCGCGCTCGATCACGCTGCCGGTCTCCAGCAGCGCCAGCGACTCGTAGCCGAGGACGTCGAACTCGGTGTCGAGGATGTCGCCGTCCAGGTCGACGCCCTCGGCCACGCCGGCGGCTTCCAGGAGGATGGTCTTGAGCTCGTCGAGGGTGAACGCCTTGGCGGTCATGGTGGTCCTGCCTTTCGGAACGGAGGAGGGGTGGGGCGGGGTGCGGCTACCGGGCGGCGCGCACGACCATCGCGGAGTTGAAGCCGCCGGCGCCGCGGGCCACGACCAGCGCGGTGCGCACCGGCGTCTCGCGCGGCCGGCCGACGACCAGGTCGAGCGGGTAGTCCGGGCACGGCTCGACCGATGTGGTGGGCGGGATGACGCCGTCGCGGATCGCCAGCAGGGCGGCCGCCAGGTCCAGCGGGGCCCCGCCGGAGTACAGCCGGCCGGTCATCGTCTTGGGCACCGTCACCGGCACCGCGCGGTCGCCGAAGACGGCGCTGATCGCCTCGGCCTCGGCCCGGTCGGCGGTCCGCTCGCCGGCGCCGTCGGCGAAGACCACGTCGACGTCGCCGGGCTCGGCGCCCGCGTCGGCGAGGGCGATCCGGATCGCCTTGCGCAGGCCCGGCTCGCGGCCGCTGCCCGGCTTCGGGTCCATGGTGGAGCCGTAGCCGGCGATCTCGCCGTAGATCCGGGCGCCGCGGGCGCGGGCCGCGTCGGCGTCCTCGGCGATCAGGATCGCGCCGCCCTCGCCGGGCACGTAGCCGGACGCGTCGCGGTCGAAGGGCAGGTAGGCGCGGGCCGGCTCGTCGCTGGTGCTCATCCGGCCGGTGGACAGCTGCGCGACCCAGCCCCAGGGGCAGATCGAGGCGTCCACGGCGCCGGTGACCACCAGCGAGGTGCCCTTGCGGATCTGCCGGCGGGCGTGCGCGACGGCGTCCAGGCCGCCGGCGCCCTCGCTGACGACCACGCCGGCCGGGCCCTTCATGCCGTTGCGGATCGAGATCTGGCCGCTGTTGACGGCGTAGAACCAGGCGAAGGACTGGTACGCCGAGACGTACTGGCTGCCGCGGCTCCACAGGCTCTGCAGCTCGCCCTGGCCGAACTCGAAGCCGCCCGCGGCGGAGGCCGTGATGACGCCCATGTCGAACTCGGACATCTCGCCCGGGGTGACCCCGGCGTCGGCCAGCGCCCAGTCGGTCGCCACCAGCGCCAGCCGGGTGACCCGGTCGGTCTGCGGCAGCAGGCGGCTGGGCAGGTACTCCTCCTCGCGGAAGCCGGGCACCTCGCCGGCCAGCCGGGCCGGGTAGCCGCTCGGGTCGAACCGGGTGATCCGGCCGATGGCGTTCTTCCCGCCGAGCGTCGCGGCCCAGTAGTCCTCGACGCCCAGTCCGGTCGGAGCGGCGACGCCCAGTCCGGTGATGACCACCGACGCGGTCATACGAGGCTCCTCTCGGGGTTGGCGAGCACCATGGCGCTCTGGAATCCGCCGAAGCCGCTGCCGACCGTCAGGACGGCGTCGACCACCTGGTCGCGCGCGGTGACCGGGACGTAGTCGAGGTCGCACTCCGGGTCCGGGGTGTGCAGGTTGGCCGTGGGGGGCACCACGTCGTACTCCATGGCCAGCGCGGACGCGGCGATCTCGATCGAGCCGATCGCGCCCAGCGAGTGGCCCACCATCGACTTGATGGAGCTGACCGGCGTGCGGTACGCGTGGTCGCCCAGGCTGCGCTTGAAGGCGGCCGTCTCGTGCCGGTCGTTCTGCTTGGTGCCCGAGCCGTGCGCGTTGATGTAGTCGATGGCGTCGCCGTTGAGCCGGGCCTCCTCGAGGGCCAGCCGGATCGCCTCGGACATCTCCAGGCCGTCGGGGCGCAGGCCCGTCATGTGGTACGCGTTGCTGCGGGTCGCGTAGCCGGCGATCTCCGCGTAGATGTGCGCGCCGCGCTTCTTCGCGCTCTCCAGCTCCTCCAGCACGAAGAACGCGGTGCCCTCGCCGAGGACGAAGCCGTTGCGGGTCGCGTCGAACGGCCGGGAGGCGTGCTCCGGGTCGTCGAAGCGGGGCGTGGTGGCCTTGATCGCGTCGAAGCAGGCCATGGTGATCGGCGAGATCGGGGCGTCCGAGGAGCCCGCGATGACGACGTCGGCCGAGCCCTCGCGGACCAGCTCGACGGCGTAGCCGACCGAGTCGATGCCCGAGGTGCAGCCGGTGGAGACCACCGTGCTGGGGCCCTCGGCGCCGACCGCCCAGGCCACCTCGGTGGCGAAGGAGCTGGGCACCATGTGGTTGTACAGGTGCGGCACCGCGTAGGTGTGGTCGACGGTGTCCAGGCGGCCGCCGTCGCTGACGACCCGGTACTCCTCGTCCAGGCTCATGGTGGCGCCGACCGCGCTGCCGACGGTGACCCCGATCCGGTGCGGGTCGTACCCGGCCAGGTCGATGCCGCTGTCCGCGACGGCGCCGCGCGAGGCGACGACCGCGAACTGCGCGGCCCGGTCCAGCCGGCGGACCTGCTGCGGGGCCAGGCCGTGCGCGTACGGGTCGAAGTCGACCTCGGCGGCCACCCGGGAGCGGAAGGGCGCGGGGTCGAAGAAGGTGATGCCGCGGGTGGCCGTGCGGCCCTCGCTCAGCAGGTTCCAGAAGTTCTCCTTGCCGACACCGCCGGGCGCGATGACCTCGATCCCGGTGATGACGACGCGACGCCGACTCACGCGGACGCCTCCCAGTTGTAGAAGCGGGTCGCCATGGCATCGGCCGGCGAGCGCCAGGTCTGCGGGTCGTAGGCCTCGATGAAGGGCTTCAGGTCGTTGCTGATGCCGACGAAGCGGGGGTCGGTCTTGGCGCGCTCGATGAGCTCGCCGCCGTTGTCGCCGTCGAAGTCCTGCAGGTGGAAGTAGAGACCCCGGTAGGAGAACAGCTGGCGACGCCGTGTTCCCATGCGGTGAGGCATCTCCGTCGCGTCGAACTCGGCGAACAGCCGGGCCACGTCCGGGCCGGAGACATCTGCCATCCGGGCGACGATCAGGGTGCTGTGCATGCGGTTCAGCTCCTCGGCGGTTACGTGGGGTGCGCGGTGCGGGCCGGGCCGCATGGCGTCCGCGGGATCACCGGTCTTGACGTTCCCGCCTCCCGGTAGTGCCCCGGCCGGGGAATTCTCGGGTCCCGCCGGAGCCCGGACCGGGCCTCGCCGGCCGGTCCCCGGGCACGCCGGACGCCCGGCCCCCCTGGAGGGGGACCGGGCGTCCGGACGGGGGCGCGCCGTCGCCGGCGCGCCGGGTCACTCGCCGGCGGCGCGGGTGTGCACCACGGTGTAGGTGTTGATGATCGGCACGCCCGCGACCACGGCGCGGGTGCGGTTCTGGGCCGACTGGCGGGCCTCGGACTGCTCCTCCGGCGCCTGGGTGCGGTAGGCGTCGTAGGCCTCCTTGCTGTCCCACTGCGAGTAGGAGACGACGAACGAGCCGTCCAGGCCGCGGGCGCGCAGGCCCCGCAGGACGACGTGGGCGCGGAAGCCCGGCACCTCGGTGAAGAACTCCTGGCCGCGGCCGAGCGCGTCGACGGCCTCCTCCAGGCCGTCCTCGCGGACCGGGAAGACCGCGATGACGGTGTAGTCGTCGCGGTGCGGGCCGATCTCGACCTTGCCGCCGAGGGCGGGGGAGGTCAGCGTGTAGGCGACCTCGTTCTGCAGCAGCCGGATCGAGGTGGTGATCTCGCTGAAGACCGGCATGGTGCGGTGGGTGAACTCCTCGCCCGCGTAGCGCTTCTCGAGGTCCTCGCCGCTGCGCCACTGGATGAAGTTCGCGGTGCCGGGGCTGTCCACGCCCGCGTGCACGGTGCTGGACATCCAGCCCTCGTAGGCCGCCGCGTTGACGATCTTCGTCATCTCCTGGATCAGGCTGTCCTGCTTCTCAGGGGCGTCGGCGGTGAAGAGGTTGAGGACGGTGAGGTGGTTGTCCTCGACGGAGATGAAAGGCATGACTTCCTTCGCTTCCTGTTCGGAAAGGGCGGGACGGGACCGGAGCGGAACAGCGCCTAGCCGGCGGGACCGAACCAGCGGTTGAGGGACTCGTTGAGACCGGCGGCGCCGGCGCCCGAGGGTGCGACCCAGGCGACGTAGCCGTCGGGGCGGACCAGGACGCCGTCCACCGGGGAGCCGAGGTCGGCGTCGTCGACCGCCACCACGTCGACGCGGTCGGCCCGGCCGGCCGCGGCGGCGCGGAGCGCGCCGTCGCCGGTGAGGTCGAGCAGCACCGCGCGGCCGGCGCGCAGCAGCGCGAAGGCGGTGGTCTTCTCGCCGTCGACGACCAGTTCCCGGTCCGGCAGGCGCCGGCCGAGCAGCGGGTGGTCGCCGGGGCCGACCTCGTGGCGGATGTCCAGGCCGGTGACCATGCCGACCAGGAGCCGGCGGACCGACTCGTGGTGGTCGACCAGTTCGGCGAACACCTCGCGCATCGGGGTGATGTCGTCACCGCCGAGGTAGAGGATGCGCTGGGCGAGGGTGTTGGTGAGGATGCGGGCCCCGACGGGGTGCCGCTCGCTGTGGTAGGTGTCGAGCAGGCCCTCGGGGGCCTGCCCCTTGAGGTCGAGGGCGAGCTTCCAGCCGAGGTTGACGGCGTCCTGCACGCCGGCGCTCATGCCCTGGGCGCCGATCGGCAGGTGGATGTGGGCGGCGTCGCCGGCCAGGAAGACCCGGCCGCGCCGGTACTCGGCGGCCTGCCGGCTGCGGTCGGTGGTGGAGCTGACCCACAGCGGGGTGGCGCCGCCGATGTCCTCGCCGGTCAGCCGCCGCCAGGCGTCGACCACCTCGGGGAAGTCGATCGGGCCGTCGCCGGTGCGCAGCGGCTCGGACCGGTCGTAGTAGATCACCCGGGCCCGGTCGGGGCCGATCGGGATGACCATGACCATGCCGCCGGGCACCCGCTCGCCGGAGAAGCGGGGCCGCAGCTGCACGCCTTCCACGTCCGCGAAGCGCAGCTCGATCGCCGGTTCGGTGCCGGGGAAGTCGATGCCGGAGAGCTTGCGCACGGCGCTGCGGGCGCCGTCGGCGCCCACCGCGTAGCGGGCGCGCAGGGTGAGGGGGCCCTCGGGGCCGGTGCCGGTCAGGGTGACGCCGTCGGCGTCCTGGTCGAGGCCGGTGACCTCGGTGCCGCGGCGGACCTCGGCGCCCAGGGCGGCCGCCCGCCCGCCGAGGATGCCCTCGGTGCGGGCCTGCGGGATGCCGCGGGCCCCGTAGGAGCCGCCCTCCAGCACCTGGTAGTCGAGCGGCACGCCGCCGAAGTGGCCGACCGGGATGACCCCGACCTCGCCGAAGGCGTCGATCAGGCCGCGCTGCGCGAACTCCTCGATCGTCCGGGCCGAGAAACCCAGGGCGCGGGATTCCCGGATCGGTTCGGAAAGCCTGTCGAGAACGATGACGGAGACTCCGTTGAGCCTCAGTTCCCCCGCAAGCATGAGTCCAGTGGGACCGGCTCCCACCACAATGACATCTGCATCAAAGGTGCTCATCTGTCCTCTTCCCCACTGGTGTCCGGCCAGTTTTCCAAGCCCCGGGCGGCACGGTAAATACCGGCCGGTACAGGTCTTCTACAAACAACTGCAGAAGAACGCCGGCAATGTCAGATCTTTGTCAGGAGGACTTGTCCGGACACCCGCGGACGGGCGCATTCTCAGGCATGACTTCCACTGGTCTTTCCACCGACCGGGCGGCGGTGGCGGATCTCCTGAGCCGCTACCTGCTCTCCCTGGACGACGAGAAGCTCGACGACGCCTGGGCCGCGCAGCTGTTCACCCCCGACGCCGAGGTGGCCTTCCCCCCGATGAGCCGGCACCGGGGCACCGAGGGCATGGCGGACTTCCACGCCGCGTCGCTGTCGGCCTTCGCCGCCACCCAGCACCTGGGCTCCCCGGCCCTGGTGGTGCTCGACGGCGACCGGGCCGCGCTGCGGGCCAACCTGCTCTCCACCCACGTGCACCACCCGCGCCCGGACGGTCCGGCCGGGCTGTTCACCACCGGCACCTTCGTCGACGGCGAGGCCCGGCGCACCCCGGCGGGCTGGCGGCTGGAGCGGCTGTCCTTCCGGCTGCTGTGGACGGACGGCAGCCCGCCGCCGAAGGACCGCGGCTGAGAGGCGGGACAGCACGAAGCCGCGCGGCGGCGCCGGGTGCTCCCCGGCGCCGCCGCGCGGCGTGCTGTGCGTGCTGTTCGTGCTGTGCGCGAGGTCAGGTGTTGAGGGACAGCACCCGGTCGACCTCGATCTCGACGACCACCCGGTCGGGCGGGGACGGCGGCGCCGACCAGTACCGCTCGGCGTACCGCCGGGCCCCGTCCGAGACCCGGGCCGGCTCGGTCACCACGGTGGCGGTGCCCTCCAGGCTGACCCAGGCGAAGCCGTCGACCTGGCAGATCGCCACCCGGCTGCCGGGGGCGGCCAGCAGGTTCCTGGCCTTGCGGGAGGAGGCCACCGTCATCACCCGGGCGAGGCCGGCGGCCGCGTCCCAGGTGAACCGGACGGGCGCCGAGTGCAGCGTCCCGTCCGGCCGCACGGTGGTGAACACGCCCACGTGCCGGGGGTTCGCGAGGAACGCCTCGACCGAGGCCGTGACCGCCACCGGCGTGCCGGGCCGCCGCCGCGGGACCGCCACCGGGCTACTTCCCGACCGCGGCGGCCGCCAGGTCGGCGTCCTCCGCCCCGGCGGTGTTGCCGGACTGCGCGACGGAGCTCATCGACTGCGCGCCCTTCGGCATCAGGAAGGCGACCACCAGCAGGGCGAGCACGCCCAGCGCCGCGGCCGACAGGAACGCGGTGTGGTTGGCGGAGGCGTGCGCCCGGGCGACCAGGTCGGCCTTGCCGCCGGCGTCGGCGAGCTTCGTGGCGAAGCCGCTGTAGGCGATGGTGGCGATGACCGCGAGGCCGAGCGCGCCGCCCGCCTCCTGGCTGGTGTTGATCAGGCCGGCGCCCAGGCCCGCCTCCTCGTCGGAGACGCCCACGAACGCGGCGACCTGCAGGGTGACGAACACGATGCCGCAGCCCAGGCCGAGCAGGACGAACGCGGGCAGCAGGCTGGTCGGGTAGCTGCCGCCGGCCGGGGCGTTCCACATCAGCAGCAGGCCCGCGACGGTGACGGTCAGACCGACCATCACCAGCGGCTTGGCCGCCACCTTGGCGATCATGCCGGAGGCGATGCCGGCGCCGACCGCGACCGAGACCGCCAGCGGCACGTAGGCGAAGCCGGCCTTCAGCGGCGAGTACCCGTACACGTTCTGCATGAACAGGCTGGCGAAGAAGAACAGCGCGCTGAAGGTGCCGAAGGTCAGCACGGCGGAGAGGTTGGCGGTGCGCATGGTCTTCAGGCGGAAGATGCGCAGCGGCATCATCGGCGAGGAGACCTTGGACTCGATGGTCAGGAACAGCGCCAGCAGGACGGCCACGCCGACCAGCGAGCCGATGGTGCGGGCGGAGCCCCAGCCGACGTGGGTGGACTCGCCGAGGGTGAAGATCAGCAGCAGCAGGGCGGCGGTGAGGGTGGCCGCGCCCCAGGTGTCGAAGCGGCCGCGCTCCTCGGCCCGGGACTCGGGCAGCACCTTCACGGCCAGCAGGGCCGCGCCCAGGCCGATCGGCACGTTGATCCAGAAGATCCAGGACCAGCCGATGGTGTCGGAGAAGACGCCGCCGACGATGACGCCGAGGATCGAGGCGATGCCGGACAGCGAACCCCACAGGCCCAGCGCCTTGTTGCGCTCCGGGCCCTCGGGGAAGGTGTTGGTCAGGATGGCCAGCGCGGCCGGGGTGATCATCGCGGCGCCGCCGCCCTGGAAGGCGCGGGACACGATCAGGGTGGTGCCGCTGTCGGCGAGGCCCGAGGTGAGCGACGCCAGGGCGAAGACCGTGAAGCCGATCTGCAGGACCCGGCGGCGCCCGTACCGGTCGGCGAGCCGGCCGCCGAGCAGCAGGAAGCCGCCCAGCACGGTCGCGTAGGCGGTGACGATGTAGTTCAGGCTGACGTCCGACATGCCGAGACCGGCCTGGATGGACGGAAGTGCGAGGTTCACGATCGACACGTCGGTGAAGACCATGAACTGACCCATGCAGACGAACGCCAGGATGGCGCCGGGGCTGAAGCCCGCCCCGGGTCCTGACCGGCCCGCGGTTGAGTCCGTGGCAGCCATTGAAGAGCTCCTCAACTGGTGGTGGATCGAATGTCGGGCCGCTGGTGGACCTGATGACAGATCGCACGGCAGGCATGACTGTCCGCAACCGGGCCCTCACACGGCAGCGTGCCGAGAGATGCTCGAGCGCCGCTGGAGGATCACTGGGAAGGGGCCCGGGTGCCGCGGACCGCGCACCACGCGGCCCGGCGCACCCGGGCGGCCCGCAGCCGGCCCGCGGCGCGCGCCGACCGGGCCAGCCGGAGCAGCGGGCGCGGTTCGGCGGCGGTGCGGGGATCCGGCAGGGGGCGGCGGCCGGACGGACCCGGGAAGGTCTCGGCCTGCAAGGTCGCGTACGACACGGGCTAGTCGATCCCCCGCAGGATGGTGGCGAGTTCGTCCTCGTCCTCGTCCACCCCGGACAGCCGCCGCGGCGGGGTGATCAGCACCGGGACCATTCCGAACACGGCCATCTCGATCTCGCGGAAATCTTCCCTGACGTCACTCACGGGTGAAACTCCTTCCGGTCGTCCCGAACCGAAGGTGTCAAGATCCGCTCGTGATCCGCTCGACGTCGGCTCGCTCCCCGATCGAGTGCAGCCGGGAGCGGGCCGCGTGCTCGGCCGCCCCGCGCCGCCGCTCGGCGATCCGCGGCGGCGGGTCCCCGGCGAGCCGGGCCAGCAGCTCGGCGACGGTCGTCGTCTCGTCGGCGCCGGACAGCCCGCGCAGCAGCCGCAGGCAGTGGCCGACCAGCCGGCCCGCGTCGGCCGCCGAGATCCGGGCCCGGTCGTGGACGGCGGTCAGCGCCAGCGAGCCGTCCGGGTCGCGGTGCGCCAGCAGGGCCACCGGGAAGGCGGTGTGCGCGCCGCTCGCCCGCGGCTCGGTGACCTCGACGCCGTCGGCGGCCAGCTCGGCCCGCAGCTCCTCCGGCCGGTGCGGCACGCCCTCGACCGCCACCAGGCTCTCCAGCAGCCGCCCGCCGCCCGGGGCGCGCCCGGTCCACTCGTGGATCTGCCCGACCGGCACCCACTCGTACGCGGCCATGTCCAGGGCCCGGTCGCGCAGCTCCGCCAGCAGCCGGCCCAGCCGGTGCGCCGGGTCGACCTGGACGGACATCGGCAGGCAGTTGCGCAGCGGCCCGGGCAGCCGCTCCACCGACTCCAGCGCGATGCCCCGGCCCGACACGGTGACGCCGAACCCCACCTGGGCCGGCCCGCGGGCCCGCGAGGCCCGGTACAGCAGCAGCGCCCACACCGCCTGCAGCGCGCTGGACTCGGGCACCGCCCGCCGGGCCGCCCAGCGGTGCAGCCGGTCGGCCTCGGCCGCGCTCAGCCGCGCCTCGACGCGCCCGCAGCCGCTCTCCGCGGTGGCCGGGCCGGGGGTGGCGGGCAGCACGGCGGGCGCCCCGGCGGGCACCGCGCCGGTCCAGAAGTCCCGGGCGGGGGAGGGGTCCTGGCGGTCCAGCCAGCGGGCCAGGTCGCGGATGTCGGGGCGGCGCTCGCCGCCGGGCAGCTCGCCGCCGGCCAGGTAGGCCCGGAAGAACTCGTCCAGCAGCACCGACACGCTCCAGGCGTCGAGCAGCGCGTGGTGGAAGGTGAGCAGCACCCGGGTGTCGGCCGGCGCCTCGTCGAGCAGGGTGATCCGCAGCGGCCCGGGGCGGCGCAGGTCGAAGCCGCGCAGCCGGTCGCGCTCGATCAGCTCCTCCCACCGCACGCTGCCGGCCCGGTGGTGCACCACCTCGGCGGCGGCCCGCTCGTGCAGCACGACCCGGGGCTCCGGGTCCCAGCCGAAGGAGGCCCGCAGCACCGTCTCCCGGTCGGTGACGGACTGCCAGGCCGCGGCGAACCGCTCGGCGTCCAGCGGGCCGCGCCAGCGCCAGGAGAGCTGCTCGACGTGCCGGCCGGTGCCCCGGTGGTCCAGCGAGTCGAGCACGACGTCGTGCTGCTGCCAGGTCAGCGGGAGCCAGGACCCGGCAGGACGGGCGGGGGTGCGCCGCACCATGTCCGCCTCCTTCGGGTCCGGGCGCCGGGGACGGGCCCGGATGCGCCGCGGGCCCGGGCAGCCGTACGCGCGAGGCGCACTGCTCCCGGGCCCACCGTGCAGGAAGGCGCTGTCGCGCCGCTGACGCGGCGCTGACACGGCTGGGGCCGCGCTGGAGGAACGCTGGGGCCCGGCTGCCGCGGCGCGGTCAGTGCCCTCCCTGGTGCATCGCGGACAGGAACCCGCGGTCGAGCATCGACCCGGCGGAGGTGTCGTCCGTGGTGGACAGCCCCGTGTCGTGGCAGGCGATGCTCAGCAGGTACCGGCCCATCACCGAGTGGGTGACGAAGCCCCACCCGGCCACCGGGGCGGTGCTGCCGTCCGGGGCCCGCAGCGAGAGGTCCGGGCCGAAGCCGAACTCCTTGAAGGCCAGCCGCAGGCCCTGCCCGATGGCCTTGCTGTAGGCCTCCTTGAGCGTCCACAGCCGCAGCGCGTACGGCACCCGCTCCTCCTCCGGCATCCCGGCGATCTCCTCGGCCTCCGCGGGCGTCAGGATCTGCTTGCGCAGCAGGTCCAGCCGCACCGTCCGCTCGGCGGGCTCGACGTCCACCCCGATCCGGCCGATCCGGCTCAGCCCGACCGCCATCAGGTCTCCGGTGTGCGACAGGCTCAGCTCGATCTGGTCGAAGCCGCGCAGGTAGGGCCGCCCCTTGAGCTGGTAGGCCAGGTCGAGGTGCTCGGGCGGGACGCCGAGCGCCGCCCCGGCCGTGAACTTGATCAGCAGCCGGGCCGCCGCGAAGCGGTACCGGACCGCCGGGTCCGGGGTGCGCCGGTAGCGGGCCCAGTCCGCCTCCCCGAGCAGCTCGTGCAGCCGCGGGCTGGTCAGGACGGTCGGCAGCCACTCGCTCCAGGTCGTGTGGACCACCGCGTTGCCGAGGTCCGCCAGGTTCTCCCGGACGCCCTCCCACGGCCCGTCCGGCCGCGGCACGTGGAGGGGCACCGCGCATACCACCCGGTTCATCGTCGTCTCCCTGCTCTCGTGCCGTGCCCCGTCCCTCAACCCGCCAGCGCCGTTCCGTAGAGGTCGAGGCTGCGCCCCGTCCGGTACCGCTCCAGGACCTCGCCCAGCAGCGCGGAGGTGACCTGCGCGGGCAGCTCGGGCACCTGGGCGCCCAGCCGGCACGCGATCCGGTGCAGGGCGGCCACCGCCCAGGCCGGGTCCTCGAGGAAGTCGCCGGTCCCGGCCCGGCCCTCCCACACCCCGAGCACCGCGGCGGCCGCCAGCACCAGGGCGTAGCGGTCGACCAGGGTGACGGCCTGCGGCTCGAAGGCGGTGCTGGGGCCGAGCGCCGCGCAGCGCTCCCGCAGCCGGTGCAGCTCGGCCACGAAGGAGTCCGCGAGTGAGGCCAGCGCGTTCTCCAGCGGCCCGCGCCCGCCGCGGGCCCGCAGCCGGCCGGCTGCGCCGACCAGCACCGCGGTGAGCAGGTCGTCGGCCCCGGAGTGGGCCAGGCGGCGGTGGTCCAGCGGCGGCAGCGGCGCGCCGGGCCGGAACAGGCCGGCGGGCGGCTCGGCGGTGCGGAACCACGCGGTGCGGGCCAGCACCGGCAGCTGCGGCACCAGCACCGCCTGGCACACGGCCGTCCCGGCGTGCCCGAGCCCGGCCACCGGCAGGTCCCGGACCAGCTTCTGGAAGCTGCCGTACAGCGGGCCGCCGTCGAAGCCGCGGCCGCCCAGCACGGTGGCCAGCTCCTCGAGGTCCTCGCGCAGCAGGCCCGGCATCGTGTACTTGACCGCCGCGCCCAGCAGGTACGACTGCTCCGGCAGCAGGCTCATCGCCCGCATCCCGGTGACGGCCATCGCGTCGCAGGCCAGCAGGTCGGCGAAGACCCCGGCCAGCACGCTGTGCCAGCGGCGGACCGGCTGCCCGTCGGCCCGGTCCTCGGTGGCGGCCCGCACGGCCAGCCGCAGGACGCTCTCCACCCCGGCGAGCACGGTGCCCGGGATCAGGCAGTGGCTGAGCTGGAAGCTGCGCAGCGCCAGCGACACCCCGTCGCCGACCGCGCCGACCAGCGCGCCCCCGGGCAGCGCGGCGTCCGCCAGCTGCAGCCCGGAGAAGTGCGCGCCGCGCATGCCGGGCATCTCCACCCGGCCCAGCCGGCGCACCTCGCCGGAGCCCGGCTGCCCGGGGCCGAGCACGAACACCGAGTGGCTGCGCGAGCCGTACCCCTCGGAGGTGCGGCCGTACAGCACGAAGGCGTCCGCCCGGTGGGCGTTGAGCACCACGTCCTTGCGGCCGCTGAGCAGCCAGCCGCCGTCGGGGCGGGGGCGGGCGGAGACCTCGTCGCGCAGGACGGCGTTGGCGTGCGCGAGTTCGCGGTGCACGATCGCGGCCCGGCCGCCGCCGAGCAGGACGCCGGCCAGTTCGCGCTGCTGCCGCTCGTCGCCGCCGGTCCACACCGCGGAGGCGGCGAACAGCGAGGTGATGCCGAAGCCGTAGCCGAGCGCGAGGTCGCGCCGGAACACCGGGCGCAGCACCCGGGCGAGCTCCTCCAGCCCGGTGAGCCGGCCGCCGAGCCCGTGCGGCACGAACTCGGCGGACAGCCCGGCCGCGGTCAGCAGCTCCTCGGTGGCCTCGGGCGCGTGCCGGGCCAGGTCGGCCCGCAGCAGCGCCGGGTGCCCGTGCGGGTTGCCCGGGTCGAAGGGGTCGCCGAGGGCCGCCTCCAGCCGGGCGGCCCGCTCCGGTTCGGCGTGCACCGGCACCCGGTCGGGGGCGTCCGGTACGGGGGAGTTCGGCCCGATGGCGTCCGCGGCGGGGCCGGGGGCGCTGCGGGCGGGGGTCGCGGCGGTACCTGCCGGGGTCACAGGACCCGGACCGAGTCGAGGGCGTACTGGGTGGCGTGGCGCAGCACGGTCAGACTGGCCTGCCCGAGGGCCTCGCCCAGGTGGCGGCCCGCGTCGAGGGCGTCCGCGCCGCGGCCCAGCACCTGCTCGATGGCCTCCTCGCGGAGCAGCACGTCGTGCCGGGAGATCAGGTTGACGCCGCTCTCGTCGGGCTCGATCGACCACTCGCCGGAGTGCGCGGCCATCAGCGGGGAGGTGTGGGTCTGCTTGTAGACGATGCGCTGGGCGCCCGGGAAGCAGATCCGCACCGACTCGGTGGAGTGCGCCCCGCCGTCCAGCGACAGGCTGCCCATCGAGACCCGCTGCACGCCCGGCGCGTCCTCGGCCAGGTCGATCCGGTTGACGTGCGGCAGCCCGGCGGGCCAGTTCTCCACCCGGTAGAGGAAGTCGAAGACCAGCTCCGCCGGGGCGTTGACGTGCACGACGTCCTCGAAGGACCACACCAGGTCGTCCAGGCGGGCCCAGCGCTCGGCGATGTCGGCGAGCCGGTCCAGCTGGGACGAGCTGTTGGCCACCGTGGCGGCCTCGACCCAGGCCGCGGCCGCGGGGTCGTCGCCGGCGACGGTGAAGGCGTGCTCCAGCGTCACCCGGCAGCTGCTGTCGCCGAGCGGCTCGACCGCCCAGATGCCGACCATCGACTCGGCCGGGGCGGCGGGCAGGTCCATGGTGAACTCGACCTGGAGCCGTTCCACGTCCAGGTACCTGCTGGACACCCAGGACTTGATCTCCTCGCCGGCCGTGACCCACATCCGCAGCCGCTCCCGCGTCCCGTCGAAGTCGAGCTGCTCGACGTGCACGCAGGGCGGGAAGAACAGCGGCCACCGGGTGGCATCCGCGATCAGCCCGTACACCACCCCGGCCGGGGCCGCGGCGACCACCTCGTGGATCATGTGGTGCACTCGCGCATCCGCCATCTCCCACACCCTCCTCGTCTGGATACTCCGCCGGAGCCGGCCGCCTCGCCGTTCCGGCCGGCGGGCGCCCGCCCGGCCGGCGCTGCCGGACCCGGGCGGGCCGTCCGAGGCAGACGGCGCCCGCCACGGGGGAAGTCCGGGCCGCCGCCGGCCCTCGACCGGAGCCCGCCCCAAGGAGCCTGTCCGGAACCCCTCGGGATCCCCTCGACGCGTGCTCGAGCGCGCCTCGGGAAGCGTCACCCCCGCTCTCCGGGACTGACCCTTACCGCCCCGGGGCCGCCGCCACCGCGCCCCGGCCGGGATCCCGCCCACCCCGCCACCCCCGTCC